>CAZDMC010000030.1:0-11146 GCA_964506335.1 uncultured Methylomarinum sp.
GGCCAAAATCAGCTTTTCCGCAGTAGACTTTCTATTCTCGGACAGCCTCCTAGGCGCACGAGTGAAAGACTAGCAAGCTAATCTGAACGAGTGCAACAAAGCAGATAACCTTTTATCGGCTCTTTTTATTCGTCAATACAATGTTGATGGAGTACTAGGAACAATTATTTTTAAACCAGGACAATGTTTATTTAGGAGTATTAAAGCACATGCTTAAAAAGAAAAATGCTGTAATTTTATTGTTTGGAATTTTGCTGGGAGTTTTATTAAGCATAGGAGGCAGTGTTTTTGCAGAGCGTGAAAATCCAAAGGATCAAACAGACACTGTGACCTTGCCTTATGAAGAGATCAAGATGTTTACCGATGTATTTGGCAGAATTAAACGGGACTATGTTGAACCCGTATCAGATAAAAAATTATTAGAAGATGCTATCAAAGGCATGTTAGCCGGTCTGGATCCTCATTCTGCCTACCTCGATATGGAACAATATAAGGACTTAAAGGAAGGTACAACCGGACAATTTGGTGGTTTGGGTATAGAAGTCACTATGGAAAATGGCTTTGTTAAAGTGGTTTCTCCTATTGATGACACACCTGCGGAACGTGCTGGAATAAAAGCTGGCGACTTAATAGTCAGACTGGATGAAAAGCCTGTAAAAGGAATGAGCCTGGCAGAAGCAGTCAAGATTATGCGAGGCAAGCCGGGAGAAGATATTTTATTGATTGTCATTAGAGAAGGTGCAGATGCACCGCTTAAAGTAACAATTACTCGGGCTATTATTAAAGTCAAGAGTGTGAAAAATAAAATGCTTGAAAAAGACTATGGCTATCTCAGGATTAGCAATTTTCAATCCAGGACAGGACAAGGTATTGTTAAAGCGGTAGCTGAGTTAAAAAAAGAAAATAAAGGCAATCTAAAAGGACTTGTTTTAGATTTGAGAAATAACCCGGGTGGTGTTTTAAACGCCGCTGTTGAAGTCAGTGATGCCTTTTTAGAAAAAGGCTTGATTGTTTACACAAAAGGCCGAATTAAAAATTCAGAAATGCGCTTTAATGCTGCACCCGGCGATATAGTTAATGGCGTGCCTATTGTAGTGTTAATTAACGCAGGTTCAGCTTCAGCTTCAGAAATTGTTGCGGGTGCTTTGCAAGATCATAAGCGAGCCATTATTATGGGCGAAAAATCTTTTGGCAAAGGCTCGGTACAGACCATTTTGCCTACCGGAGCGAATGCCGCTGTTAAGTTAACCACCGCTCGTTATTACACCCCATCTGGCCGCTCCATACAGGCAGAAGGCATTGAACCTGATGTGACTTTGGCTAGAGTAAAACTGGAATCTCTTGAGGCATCCACATTTAAACCAGTAAAGGAAGCTGATTTATCGCATCATTTAGAGAACGGGGACAGTAAAAATAAAAAGCAAGATGACCAGGAAAAAAATGATAAAGAAGCTAAAGAGGATAGTTTAGACTTACGCGATTATCCTTTGCATCAGGCGTTAACCTTGTTAAAGGGACTGAGTATTTTAAAAAAGTAAATTGATTGTATTCTCAACAACAAAAAAGCCGGCAAGTAATAAACACTGCCGGCTTTTTTTACCTTTTACCTTTTACCTTTTTTTCAGTATCTTTTAACGCTTTCTCCAACTCACCACTTTTCTCAAGTTGGTATAAATCAAGTCCATATTCACCTTTTCGTAACACCTTATGAATACGATAGGGTTCACCATTGCTATCTTTAGGCTCCTTTGATAGCTCAAGCACTGAACTATCAATAAAATGCTTATCTGAATTCATCAACATCAGCACTTTGGGTCGGGTCTTATTGTCTGGATTTGCCTTAATCACCACGCCCACTTCACCATTGTTCATTTCTACCGCATTACCCACTGGATAAATACCAATACAATCAATAAACTTAAACACCATGCTGGCCTCAAAATGAGTATCTCTGGCCTGGGTTAATATACTGATGGCCTGTAAATGCAAGCGACCTTTTTGATAGACTCGGTCGCTAGTAATCGCATCATAAGCATCGACAACAGCGACTAATCGAGAATAAACAGAAACACCTGATGCTGACAAGCCTCTAGGGTAACCCGTACCGTTTAATTGTTCATGATGGGTATAGGCTACATCAACAGCGCCTGGAAACACATCACGCGCAGAAATTAAAATATCTCGCCCCAAGGTAGTATGCGCTTTCATTATCGCTGATTCTTGCTCAGTTAATTTACCTGGTTTATTAAGCACTTCAGGGGGCACCTTCATTTTTCCCATATCATGAAGCAAACCGCATAAGCCAATATCATTTAATTCCTTAACGGGATATTTTAAATGCCGGGCAAGTAAAACAGACAAAATACAAACATTTAAACTGTGTTGCGAGGTATATTCGTCCTGATGTTTTAATTGAGTGAACAGCAACATGGTATTAGGCGATTCCAATACCTGATCCACACATTCTACCACTGCATTTTTTGCCGCAGTTACATTCAACTGATTGCCAAAACGGATATCATCCATCATGTTTTTGACTAAAGAAAGGGTGTCTTTATAGGTTCTTGCTGATGATTCAAAGGCTTTAAGAAAAGAGGCTTCTGTTTTACTGGAAATAGCGCCGTTGTCTGATTTTTGCAGGGAAGGATTAATCTTGACATAGTCGCAAACGGCCTGAACAGCTTGAATATCAGCGTTTGACTTGAGATCAAACCCCTGCAATAAAAAAGGAGATTGTTCCCAGGGAATATCTAACTCACTAACAAACATGCCCACTTTTAGTTCATAAACATGTATGTCAACAAGCGCTTTATCATCCGCCATTATTCATTCTGCCCTAACAACTAAACTGATTGCTGCCCATTATCACTGTATTTCCTATAATCTATAGAAATTTTCAAACCCGCAAAACGACCTGACATCTTAATCAGTTGATTATTCGCTTTATCAAATGTTAGTTTTATAACACTTAATTTTCTATCTTCATAGCCTTTTTCAATCTCTGCTGTGTCAAGCTGAAAATGGTAATAATATTTTTCTTGGGTCTTTTTGTTTTTTATTCTTAAGGGTTCACCTAACTGAGTCAGTATTTGTGCTTTTTGGGGTAATTTTGCTGACGTTTTCTCAATATAGTCAAAGTTTGCCTTTAATTGTTTTTTTCCACTATTGATTTCAGCGCCAGCAAGGGATCGCAGAGAAACTTCTAAAAACTGTGCGGGTGCAATTTCAAGAAATAATGGCGAAAAAATCCATTCAACTAACAAGTCATTTTTATTAAAGTATAAATCAAAATAAAAACTGACATCTGGCTTAATTAAATTGCCTTGTTGATCAAGTTTACGAAAAATATAGCGCCAGCTTTTTCCTGACCCATTCAATCTGGTTTCACTGGGTTGTAATTTTGACAAATAAACAAAGTCCTCACTGTAAAGCAAGGGTTCTTTAAAATGCACACTAAAATGATTGTCTGCTGAAATGGAAAAATGCTCATCAAAGTCATCCATCTGCACATAAGTTTGATAGGCGCGTATCCAGGAAAAGCAACCCGGCAGAGTGCTGAATAACAATAATAAACAAAACCACCGAAAAAACTTCTGCATTTTAATTATTTAGTGATACCTGCTGGAATTATTTTCAATCGCTTGCTCTGAAAGCAAGCTTTCTATATCGACCGAGTCAAAACTATATTGTTCAGCACAGAATTCACAATCTACATGAATCACATTGTTTTCTTGTAAAATGGATTCCAGCTCCTCACGTCCTAAAGCAGTCAAGGTACTTTCTATTTTTTTCTTTGAGCAAGTACACTTAAATGTCACAGGCTCTTGCTCAAATAAGCGCACTTTTTCTGCATTAAATAATCTGTGTAATATTTCTTCACATTCTAGTGTTAGCATCTCTTGTTTGCTAACCGTATTCGCTAAAACAACTATGCGTTCCCAATCTTTTTTACTGCTTTCTTGTGCTGGAAGCTCTTGCAAAAACAGGCCAGCAGCATGCGTTTCATTAGCAAACAACCAGACCCTTGTTTGAAGTTGCTCAGACTGCAGAAAATAAGTACTAATCACATCTGCCATATTATTACCCTCTAATGAGACAATCCCCTGATAAGGCTCGCCTTGCTCAGGCTCTATAGTAATAACAAGTCGCCCTTGCCCCATCATCTCAGTCAAAGATCCTGACTTTATTGCCTCGTCATACCTTGCTAAAGCTCGAATGGTTCTTTGATTCGTCGCCTGGGCAACTAATGTTTTTAAACGCCCATTTCCTTGCGCTTGTAATATCAAAGAACCTTCAAATTTTATAGTCGCAGACATCAATACAGCCGCCGCCAGAGCCTCGCCTAATTTCTCCTGTACGCTTATCGGTAAATGCTGATTTTGCTTGCTCTGTTTCCAGCTATCATGCAAACGAACCCACTCACCCCTCACACCCAGCTGTTCAAATAGGAATCGTCGTAGACAGTCTTGTTCTTTCATAAAAATTATTTAAGTATGGTTTTAATTATAGCGGTAGAATATTATTATGTTTTCCACCATAAAACTCAAACTTTCCGCAACTGAAGCATTGCCTGGCCGAAATACTGCTATTTCTATACCAGAGAATCATTTTGTCACCGGAAATGTTATTGCCCCACCCTTTCCAGCTCACATCCATGAAGCCATGTTTGGCTTAGGATGTTTTTGGGGAGCAGAAAGACAATTCTGGCAACAAAAGGGGGTGTTTAGCACGGCTGTCGGTTATAGCGGAGGTTATACTCCCAATCCTAGCTATGACGAGCTATGTACAGGATTAACAGGGCATAATGAAGTGGTTAAGGTTTTTTTTGATCCTGAACTTATATGCTATCAACGATTACTCACTGTTTTTTGGGAATCCCATAATCCCACACAAGGTATGCAACAAGGAAATGATAAAGGAACTCAGTATCGATCAGGCATCTACACTTTTAACGATGAGCAGCAAAAAAAAGCACTGGATTCTAAAGAACATTATCAAAGCCGGATTAGTTTGTCTGCTTTAGCTCAAATTACTACTGAAATTCAACAAGCAACAGCTTTTTACTATGCCGAAAACTATCACCAACAGTATCTAGCGAAAAATCCTCAAGGGTATTGTGGGCTGGGTGGGCTAGGTATAGCCTTTTAGAAGCTGTTCAAGATCTACTGCGCCACTGCCATTTACGTTTGGGCGGTGCTCGAAATCCTCATTTACTCCGTGTAAATTCCGGTTTCTGCGCTCCGCCCGCACGTAACTGACAGCGGCTGGTAACGATCTTAAACAAGTTCTTAGAAATCATCTGGCAAAAAAAAAGCAGTTAATTAACTGCTTCTTGAAAGTTTTTAGGAATAATATAACGCAACTTTCACTGTTTAGCCCCTTATGAATCAGGAGCCTTAAAAGTTAGACTAATAATAACAACACTTTTGTCAAATTAAAATGTGACATATTGTCGCACTACCTAAAAACACTATTTTATGCAAGTTATTTTTTATCTGGCTTTGTTGCCAAAATTTCTTGTTTGCAACGCCTGGATAAGCTTTTAAAACAATGACTTTACAATACCCCAATGCTGTTATTCAGGTTTTCTGTAAAGCACCCATTGCAGGCCAGGTTAAAACACGATTAACACCTGATTTAACGCCCGAACAAGCGGCTCATGTGCATAAAGAATTATCCCAAAGAACACTAGAGCAGCTCACTTCTTATCAATTATGTCCTATTCAGCTTTGGTGCTCTCCTACACTTTTACACCCCTTTTTCATAGAAATGGCCGAAAACTTTTCGCTCCCATTACAACTGCAATCATCCGGCGATTTAGGTCAACGCATGTATAACGCTCTAAATGCAGGACTTTGCCATTTTGACCATGTCATTTTAATGGGTTGCGACTGCCCATCACTGATAAAATCAGATTTCATTCGTGCAATCAATGCTTTATCGATGAATTATAACTGTGTTTTAGCACCTGCTGAAGACGGAGGGTACTGCTTAATTGGTAGCAATAAAGCTGAACCAGAATTATTTAACGGGATTAGCTGGGGTAGTTCAACCGTATTAGACAAAACCCGAAAAAAAATAGAATCTCTGTCATTAAAGTGTCTGGAACTGGAGATGCAATGGGATGTTGATAATTATAGCGATTATTTAAGATATATTGATTCAATATCTTCTTAGAACCTGTTCAAGATCTACTGCGCCACTGCTATTTGTGCTTGGGCGGTGCTCGAAATCCTCATTTACTCCGTGTAAACTCCGGTTTCTGTGCTCCGTCCGCACACAACTAACAGCGGCTCGTAATGATCTTGAACAGGTTCTTAGATAGCGACTCATAACGCTTTTGACAGATTCTTAAGGACAGCTTTATTTCAACTGCTCCGTCACATAAGGCTCAATCGCTTTATACAAAGCCTGATGCATTTTAGGATTCCCGGTAATCACATTGCCTGACTTTAAATAATGCTCATTAAAACTAAAGTCTGTAACCACGCCACCGGCTTCTTTCACTAATAAGATACCTGCTGCCATATCCCACTCTTTAAGTCCAATTTCCCAAAAGCCATCTAAACGCCCTGCTGCAAGATAGGCCAAATCCAGTGCTGCCGAGCCGGCACGCCTGATACCTGCAGTTATGGGCGTTAGCGTTTTAAACATCTCCACATAGGCATCAAGATGCTGAGGAAACTTAAAAGGAAAACCAGTACCTATCAGTGCAGCATTAATATCATTTTGTTTGCTGACCCTGATGCGACGATTATTAAGCATAGCGCCCCCACCTTTTTCCGCAGTAAACAATTCATCTCTTAAAGGGTCATAGACAACGCCTATTTCTATTTTGCCTTTATGCTTGAGCGCAATTGAAACTGCATATTGTGGATAACCGTGTAAATAATTAGTGGTGCCATCTAAAGGATCAATAACCCAGGTATAGTCATTGCCTTTGTGTTCGCCGCTTTCTTCCGCTAAAATTGAATGCTCAGGATAAGCATATTTAATCACTTGAATAATTTCTGCTTCTGCTATCCAATCAACTTCTGAAACAAAATCATTTATACTTTTTTTGTTAATCGTCAAACGTCCTACATTTTCCGATGAACGTTGAATCAAATCCCCGGCATTTCTTGCAGCTCGGACGGCAATATTCAACATTGGATGCATAATAAAATTTTTAAATAGAGTTACAAAACCTTACTAGGATAACAAATCATTTGTTATAGTGTTCCCTTTTTAGCCAAATGAACTACAAGTGCTTTCACATTTTAAAATAGTCCTGGTCGAAACATCTCACCCTGGAAACATAGGCGCCGTTGCCAGAGCCATGAAAAACATGGGGATGCATCAATTGTGCCTGGTTAATCCAAAAATATTTCCCAGCGCTGATGCCACATCCAGAGCATCAGGTGCCAGCGACTTATTAAATACCGTTGAAATATGTCAATCCCTGCAAGATGCTATTGTTGATTGTCAAATCGTATTAGGTGCCAGTGCCAGAGATAGAACCATTAGCTGGCCAGAACTTACGGCTAGAGAATGTGCTGAAAAATTTGTTGTTACAGAAAGTTCAAAAACCCGAATTGCACTGGTTTTTGGTCGGGAAAATTCTGGGCTAAAAAATAATGAACTCGATTTGTGCCATTATTTACTGCGCATTCCCTGTAATTCTGCATTCAGTTCTTTAAACCTGGCAGCTGCCGTACAAGTTGTTTGTTATGAATTGTTTATAGCTTCTGGGCAAAAAAATGAAAGTAGCATTGGTGATAAAGATCAGCTATCGTTAGCAAGCACACATCAAATGGAACTATTTTATCAACATTTACAACAAACATTGTTAGATATTGATTTTTTACGCCCAGAAAAATCAATATCCATGATGCGAAGACTTCGTAGAATTTATAATAGAATATCGCTGGATAGCAAAGAACTGGATATCCTCAGGGGTATTCTACGGTTCTCACAAAATCATAATAGAAAATAGTACTTATGCTGGATCAAATTAAAGAAGATATTAACTGCGTTTTTGACCGAGATCCTGCCGCACAATCGGCATTTGAAGTCATTACCGCCTATCCTGGGTTTCATGCCATGATTATTCATCGGATAGCACATTTATTCTGGAAGAAAGGCTTCAGATGGCTAGGCCGATTCACCTCTCATATAGGTCGCTGGTTAACAGGCATTGAAATTCACCCCGGTGCAGAAATTGGTCGCCGTTTTTTTATTGATCATGGCATGGGAGTAGTGATTGGCGAAACAGCGATCATAGGTGATGATTGCACACTTTATCATGGCGTTACCTTAGGTGGCACCTCATGGAACAAAGGCAAACGCCATCCTACGCTGCATAATGGCGTAGTGGTAGGTGCAGGAGCAAAAGTTTTAGGCCCTGTAGAAATTGGCCAAGATGCAAGAATTGGTTCTAATTCAGTTGTGCTTAAATCCGTCCCTGCTGGGGCTACTGTGGTGGGAATTCCTGGGCACCTAATTGATAATAAGAAAGTTAAAACAAGCAAAGAGCAAGAACAAATAACCAGCAAAACAGGCTTTAATGCCTACGGTGCAACTACGGATATGCCTGACCCCGTTGCCCATGCTATTAACCACATGCTGGATCATATTCATTTAATGGATAAGCAATTAGATAATATGAAAAAAGTGCTTAATGATGCCGGCATTGATTATAAAGAACAAACCATCCCAACACTGAATGATTGCGAAATAAAAGAATAATTCCCCTCTTAGAACCTGTTCAAGATCGTTACCAGCCACTGCCAGTTGTGTGCGGACGGAGCACAGAAACCGGAGTTTACACAAAGTAAATGAGGATTTCGAGCACCGCCCAAGCGCGACTGGCAGTGGCGCAGTAGATCTTGAACAGGTTCTTACAATCCTAAGGCAACGCGCAATAAAGTCCCCCAATAGCGGATTAATTTACCAAGTATTTCTGCTAATACTTGACTAATTTACTAGGTAAATTTATAGTGAACTATCTTTTTATAAGTCTATAGGATTTATTCATGCGACTTACCACTAAGGGGCGATATGCAGTCACAGCAATGATTGATTTAGCCTACCACAGCCAAAGCAAACCCGTCACATTAACTGAAATTGCTGCGCGTCAAACAATTTCTTTATCTTACCTGGAACAATTATTTGCCAAATTACGCAAAGGAGCTATGGTTACTGGTGTTAGAGGCCCTGGCGGTGGGTATAAACTAAGCCGTGATGCCTCTGAAATCAATATCGCAGACATAGTTTCAGCCGTTGACGAACCGCTGGATTCTACCCGCTGTGGAGGTGAAGCTAACTGTCAGGATAATCTACCCTGTTTAACACATGAATTGTGGACAGGCTTAAGCGAACAAATTCGTCATTATCTTGAAGAAATCAGCCTGGGAGACCTGCTGGAAAAAAACCATGTCATCACCGTTGCTATAAGGCAGGACCAAAAAATTGCCATGCAACAACCCACCCCTATGGAAGCTAAACAGGTAGAACTCACTGTATAAATGATCTATTTTGATCATAATGCCACAACACCCGTTGACCCACGTGTTGTGGAAGCCATGTTACCGTATTTGAATACTTTTTACGGCAACCCCTCCAGTTTATATCGTCTCGGCAGAATTGTTCGCAGTGCAATTAACACTGCCCGTGAACAAGTTGCCGCTCTGGTTGATGCCCCACCTGAATGTATTATTTTCACCAGTGGTGGAACTGAAGCCAATAACCTTGCCTTACAAACCATAAAAAAAAATGCTACCACTGTCATTTCAAGCATTGAACACCCCTCTATTTTAGAACCTGCAAGCAATAACAGAACACTCAATCTATTTTCTCTGGCTGTAGATAAAAATGGACTGGTTCTAGCTGAAACAATCGAAATAATACTCCAAAAATCACTTTCAATTGACTTTGTTTCGATCATGTTAGCCAATAATGAACAAGGAGCTATTCAAAATATTGCTGAACTAAGTCATCAATATAAGGACAAATGTTCTGTGATACATACCGATGCGATTCAGGCAGTGGGTAAAATCCCCGTCTCTTTTCGTCAATTAACTGTCGACTTGATGTCTTTGTCCAGCCATAAAATATATGGCCCTAAAGGTTGTGGTGCCTTGGTTGTTAGTAAAAAAATGGAGATTTCTCCCTTGTTAATAGGGGGTGGACAGGAAAACGGTTGGCGAGCAGGGACTGAAAATGTTGCCGCCATAGTCGGCTTTGGCAAAGCGGCTGAATTGGCAATGCTGGAACTGGAACAACGCAGCAAACATTGTCTAACATTGAGAAATATGTTGGAAAAAGAATTGCATGGCATCCCTGATCTGGTCATTTTTGCAGAACAGGCTGAAAGACTACCTAATACCGTTCAATTTGGTATTAAAGATAGGGATGGTGAAATGCTGCTTATGCAGTTAGATCAAAAAAACATTGCAGTCTCCAGTGGCTCAGCCTGCTCATCCGGAGGGGGAAAAGCCAGTACTGTTTTAACAGCTATGGGAATAGATCCTCAATTAGCAAAAAGTGCAATCCGTATTAGCCTGGGGAAATCAAACACTGAACAAGACATTATTGAATTTATTCAAACATTGAAATTATTATTAAATATAAGTAAGTAAAAACATGACAATTACATTAACTGAAAATGCTGCAAAGCAAATTGAAAAACAATTGCAGCAAAGAGGAGCCGGTATTGGCTTAAAACTGGGCATCAAAGTGTCTGGCTGCTCTGGCTATTCTTATGTCCTTGATTATGCAGACGAGCAGACCGAAGATGAAACTGTCTTTGAACAGTTTGGGGTAAAGGTGCTAGTGAAAGCAGACCACCTAGACAAACTTGACGGAATTGAACTGGATTATGCCAGAGAAGGGATTAATGAAGCGTTTAAGTTTAACAATCCCAATGTAAAAGGAGAATGTGGCTGTGGGGAAAGTTTTTCTGTGTAAAATTAACATTTAATTACTCACTCTCCCAAAACACTAACCTACCCCTTGGTTACATCAACTCCTGTCCCTGCATTTTGGATTATCCTAGAAAAATCAGTTGATCACGGATTTTGTGGAAAATCTGGGCGGAAAAGACAAAGAATCGCTCGAAGATAATGGCCATAGTCCTTATTGAGAGCTATTGTGCAGGATTTTTCGT
>CAZDMC010000031.1:0-11026 GCA_964506335.1 uncultured Methylomarinum sp.
CGTTCCTAACCTCTAGGTATTTTTAATATCTGCCCAATCCGGATTCCATTACTGGCCAATGCATTTGCTGTTTTAATGGCTTTCATAGACACGCCATAGTGAACAGCAATACCCGACAAGGTTTCTCCTCGCGAAATTATATGCTGTTTTCTGGCGTTTAAAGCGAAATAAGTATTAGCAGGTGCATATTGCTCAAAATAGCTAACAACACCCTTAAAAATAGCGCTGGCTATTTTTACCTGATACTTGTTACTTCTTAACTTTCGTTCTTCCTCTGGATTAGAAATAAACGCAGTTTCAACCAAAATTGAAGGAATATCTGGTGATTTTAAAACCATAAATCCGGCTTTTTGTACATCTTTACCATGCAAGTGACCAATGTTCCTAAAGTTTTTTAGTATTTTCCCCGCTACATTTCGGCTGGCTTCTTTGGTTGCAGTTTGTGACAAGTCCATTAAAACAGTAGCCAGTATATCCTCTTTATCTGCTAATTTAACACCACCGACAAGATCAGCCGAGTTTTCATGATCCGCCAACCATCTTGCCGCTTCGCTTGAGGCACCGCGTTTAGATACGGTGAAAACAGAAGCCCCTTTTACTTTGGAGTTTTTAAAGGCATCGGCATGGATGGATACAAAAAGATCTGCTTTCGCCGCACGTGCTATTTCCATGCGCTTTCTGAGCTTAATATAATAATCGCCTTTGCGCACCATCACCGCTTTCATCCCTGGTTTTTTATTAATCAATCTGGCCAATTTTTTGGAAATATCAAAAACCACCTTTTTTTCTTGTGTTCCCCCGGGACCAAGGGCGCCAGAATCATCACCACCATGGCCGGCATCAATGGCAATAACAATATCTCTCAGCCGTTTTTTTAGTGTCTTTGTGACCTTTTCCTGCTTATTAGATACCGCTACTGTTGTTGAGTCTTGGCCGAATAAATCGACAACTAAACGGTGTCCATAAGTTTTATTAGGATTAAGTGAAAAACTTTTGGGGGTGACCGCCGTTTTTAAGTCAACGACCACTCGTAAGTCTTGCTTATTACGCGGGGCACTTCGAACACGACTGAATAAAGTATGGTTTTTAGGTGGCTGACTTAATCTTTTTTTTAGTTTCGTATTGCTAAAGTCAATCACCAGTCGTGCAGGATTATCTAATAAAAAAACCTGGTGTGGCACCGTATCAGTCACGTCAAAAACCATCCGGGTATGGTCTGGTGCTGTCCAGTAACGCAATGAATTAACCGTTATTTGCTGTGCAGATGTTG
Source organism: uncultured Methylomarinum sp. (assembly GCA_964506335.1). GTDB lineage: Bacteria > Pseudomonadota > Gammaproteobacteria > Methylococcales > Methylomonadaceae > QPIN01. Next base: position 1,271 of record CAZDMC010000031.1, read on the forward strand.
ACAGGGATAGCAGTAAAAGTACAAACCCTATGATAATGTTGCTGTTTTTAAACATAGTATAGATAGATAACCAAAACAATATTCTTGTTTAGATTATAGCAACATGTCATTGTTTTTCCAGTGTAGTTCTAAATTATTCTTTGATAGGTTGACAAACTCTGCAACTCGTCCTTCTGCTTTTGTGGATATTGTTATTTCCAAATCAGCTTCGGGTAAGAAACCTTGACCGTTCTCAGGCCATTCTATAAAGCATAAACTGTGTTCAGCCAGATAGTCCTGCATCCCCATCCACTCTAACTCTTCTGGGTCTTTTATTCGGTACAAATCAAAATGATAGAACTTGCCTGTAGCCAAATCGTATTCTTCTACCAAGGTATAGGTGGGACTTTTAACCGCTGTTTTATGCCCGGCAGCCCTCAAAAACCCCCGTGTCAACGTGGTTTTTCCTGCGCCTAGGTTACCGTTTAAAAAGACCAGACATTTTTTAGGCAAACTACGCCATAATTGTGCACCGAGTAATTCTGTGTCCTGCTCATTCAACAACGCTATTTTCATTGATTAACCAATTTTCTGATAAAGGGCATTAAATCACTTGCCAGCAAGCCCACTTCGCCACCTTGCTGTGCAGCTAAATCAGCGGCTTTACCATGCCAATAAACAGCATTGCTTGCGGCCTTATCCAACGGTAATCCTTGAGCGATTAAACCAGCAATCATGCCAGCCAATACATCGCCCATGCCACCACTTGCCATGCCTGGATTACCCGTAGTTGAGATCATTAATTCATCTGCGTTTTTGATTAATGTGCCAGCTCCTTTTAGCACGACCACACCCCCATAATTTTTTTGTAATTTTGAAACGGCCAAAAACCGGTCATTTGCTATTTCAGATGTTGTGCAACCTAATAATCGAGCTGCCTCACCAGGATGCGGTGTTAAAACCCAGTTATTATTATAATGTTGTTGTTTTGCCAACAGATTGAGCGCATCTGCATCAACTACTAATGGCTTTTCCGATTTAATCACTTGCTCAAATAAATTGATAGCCCACTGAGACTGGCCTAAACCTGGGCCAATAACAACAACAGTGGCTTTGTTTAATAAAAATTCCAGTTCAACGGCTGTTTCAACGCCATGACACATTAGCTCTGGTTGCCTAAAATTTATAAAAGCCGAATGATTTTTTCGGGTGGCGACACTGACCAGACCCGCACCCATGCGCAGGGATGCCTCTGCTGCAAGCCTGATTGCACCGGAAAACCCTTCATCTCCTCCCACCAAAAGCAGATGACCATTATGGCCTTTATGAGCACAGCGATGTCGTTTGGGCAAATTGCAGGAGCTAATCAATTTGGAAACAGGATGAACTTGTTGAAAAACCTGTTCAGGAATATCTAAAGAGGCATAAATGATTTCGCCACAGTACTGCGCTGCCATTGCGCTAAACATTCCCTGTTTTAAACCGATAAAACTGACTGAGTAATGAGCTTTAACTGCGCAGCCCATTAAAACTCCGGTATCTGCATTCAGTCCAGAGGGAATATCAACGGATATAACAGCACAGTTTGATGCGTTGATTAAAACAATAGCTTCAGCATATTGCCCGGTTACATTTCGGTTTAAGCCGGTGCCTAATAAAGCATCAATGATGACACAGTTATTAACAATGCTCTCTGCTTGAAATGAGGCTACGCTACCGCCAATTTGATGATAATCCTGATAAGCAATGAATGCATCACCGTGTAAATTTTCAGGCGGAGCTAAATAATAAACATTAACGTTAAAACCTGCTTGTAATGCCAGCTTTGCTACTACATAACCATCCCCGGCATTATTTCCAGCTCCGCAAAAAACAGTGACTGTACGTGTTGAAAAATACTTTTTAATAATATCAAAGACAACGCCACCCGCTCTGCGCATTAATTCAATGCCAGCAATGTCATGCTGTTCAATAGCAATACGATCCAGTTCTAAGACCTGTTTCGCTAAATATAATTTTTCAGGTAATTGCTGCATGGGCGTAGGCGAAATACGATTATTTTCTTAGAATCTGTTCAAAATCGTTGCCAACCGCTGTCAGTGGTGCAGTAGATCTTGAACAGATTCTTAAAACGCGAGCAGAGGAATATTTTATCAATTGTATATAGGGTGCTGAAATCGGTTGGTCATAGCCTCTGATGCATTTATCTGCTAGTCAGGGTTGCTGAGAAATATCCTCTTCATCATCAACAGGATACAGGCGTAGACTGCAGCGAAAATCATTAGAATATTTGAAACCAATAGTGGAAACTAGTTTTCTATCAATAGTTTCCAGGTTTAATGCAGTCATCATTGCGGCTTTTTGAAATCGAGTACATTTTCGAACCATCACAGATAATAAATAAAGTCCATCATCTTCACTAACCATCTCTTCATCAATCATCTGTTGAAGCATATTGGTAATCTTTAAAAAAGCCGCAATTCTTTTTTTACGATTTATAAAACCTATGGGGGGAATGCTACTATAGAGTTTGTCATAGATTTCTAAAGCTTTACTCATTTGTATTTCTCTCGTTATTGATTATTTGCCTGTAAGGAACGTGCACAAAATAACGTGAACAACCGACTTGTCTTTTTGTCTGTCTTCTGCGTTGTATAAATAGTTGCGTAGCTTGCTCTGCGCCTATTTATACGCCTTGAATACCAACAAAAATCCTGCGCCAGTTGTCCAGGTTATTCCGTGCGCGTTCCTAAGTCGTTTGATTCAAACTATATTCGCTGTTTAAAAACCTGATACATCATAATGCCGGCCGCCACTGACACATTAAGGCTTTCAACCTGTCCGACCATTGGAATTTTAACAAGAAAATCGCATTGCTGTTGGGTTAATCTTCTCATGCCGGTTCCCTCTGTTCCCATAATTAGCGCTAAAGGCAGGGTTAAATCGACTGAAAAAATGGATTGTTCTGTGTCTCCTGTGGCTCCCATTAACCAGATATTTTGTTCTTTTAGCCAGCGACAGGTTCTTGCCAAATTAGTCACTTGATAAATTGGTACTGTTTCAGCGGCACCACTAGCTACTTTACATACCGTAGGCGTTATTCCTGCTGAATTATCTTTAGTGATAATAATGCCATGAACGCCAACAGCATCCGCAGTACGCAGACAGGCACCCAGGTTATGCGGGTCTTGTACCTGATCTAAAATCAGAAAAAAAGGCACTGCGGTCATTGTTGTAACATTATGTTTTAATTCATTTTCAGAACGTACACTGGGTAACTCAACTTCCGCCACTATTCCCTGATGATTCTTGCCATCAGTCATTTTATCCAGCTTCTTTCTATCTGCTTTTTCAAAGCTAATAGATAAACGCTGTATTTGATCAATGAATGCTAGTTGTTTTTTATCTTTCCTGTGAGTATCAATCCAGACTTTATTGATTTTATCGGCAGAATAATCTAATGCCGCTTGCACAGCATGAATACCGCAAATTTTACTTGAATTCATGCTTGCCTGGCTTTACTTCCGGTCTTTTTCCTTGTCTTTACTGCCTTTTTTTTCACTGTTATATGCTTAACATCCTTTTTCTTCACAGCTTTAGCTTTAGTCGATTTGACTTTATTTTCTTTTTTAGGCGATAACTTGTTTTTAACCCTACCGGCCTTTTTTGAACGCCCTTGTTTAGACGTATTTATTAGATCAAAATCAATTTTCTTTTCATCAAGGTCAACTCTTGCCACTTTAATCGTCACCTTATCACCCAGACGATAACGGATATTTGTACGCTCTCCCAGTAGCTGATGTGTTTTAGCATCAAAATGAAAATAATCCTGCGGTAAATTAGAAATATGTACCAGGCCTTCGGCATAAATATCATTTAATTCGACAAAAAAACCGAAACCTGTGACTGCAGTAATAATACCTTTAAACGTCTCACCTATTTTATCCATCATATACTCGCATTTCAGCCAGCTGACAACATCTCTGGTTGCTTCATCGGCTCTGCGTTCATTGGCTGAACAATGTTCACCCAGTTTTACCATGTCAGGAAAACCATACACAAAAGATTCAGGTTTTTTATTGTCCAGACAATGTTTGATTGCTCTGTGTACCAGCAGATCGGGATAACGCCTTATCGGTGAGGTAAAATGTGCATAAGCATCTAGAGCCAATCCAAAATGTCCTTTTTTCTCAGGGCTATAGACCGCTTGAGACATGGATCTTAATAAAACGGTTTGTATTAAATGGGCATCCGCTCGTCCTTCTACAGAATTGAGTAACTGCATATAATCCAGCGGCGTGGGTTTATCACCGCCTCCTAATACCAATCCTAATTCATTAAGAAAAGTCTTGAGCGTTAATAGCTTTTCTGTGCCGGGCCCTTCATGAACCCGCAATAAATGCGGCATTTTCTTGCGGATTAAAAATCGCGCTGCTGCATTATTGGCAGTGATCATAAATTCTTCAATCAATTTATGAGCATCATTACGTTGGGTGGGCACTATTTTTTCTATTTTTCTATCAGCACCAAAAATTATCTGCGTTTCTTGCGTGTCAAAATCCATTGCCCCTCGCAGTTCTCGCTGTTCTCGCATGACTTTATATAAATTATAAAGTTCTTCTAACTGAGGGACTAAAGCCGCATGTTTCTTTGCCAGGGTTTTATCTGCATCGACCAGGATTTTTGCAACTGTAGTATAGGTCAATCTAGCATGTGAGCGCATGACCGCATTAAAAAATCCAGAGCGGATTACTTTTCCTTCATGGTTTATATTCAACTCACAAACCATGCACAAGCGATCCACTTTTGGATTTAATGAACAAAGACCGTTGGATAATATTTCCGGCAACATCGGAATCACTTGTTCTGGAAAATAAACCGAAGTACTGCGGTTTTTTGCTTCTGTATCTAATGCTGTATTGACAGGAACATAGTGAGAAACATCAGCAATGGCTACTAATAGTTTCCAGCCTTTTGCTGTTTTTTTACAGTAAACCGCATCATCAAAATCACGCGCGTCTTCACCGTCAATTGTGACTAAAGGAAGCGGCCGAATATCAAGCCGGTTTTTTTTGGCGTTTTCTGGTACTTCTTTGCTTAAAGATTTTATCTCTTCTAAAACGTCTTCCGGCCATTGAAAAGGTAAGTCATGGGAACGAAGCGCTACTTCTATTTCCATGCCGGGTGCCATGTGTTTACCCAGTACTTCAATAATACGACCAATCGCCTGTTTATGATTACTGGGGTGCTGAATAATTTCGGCAACCACAATTTGGCCTTTCTTTGCCTTTCCTATTTCCTCTTTTGGAATCAATATGTCCTGAGATATTTTTTTATTATCAGGCACCACAAAAAACAGGCTCCGTTCCTTTAATAAACGCCCGACAACATGATGGGTATTACGTTCAAGCACTTCAACCAAAGCGCCTTCTCTGCGTCCTTTTCTATCAAGACCTGCAACACGCACCAAGGCTCTGTCATTATGCATCAAAGATTTCATTTCTCTGGGCGATAAAAACAGATCAGCAGAGCCATCATCGGGTTTAATAAAACCAAAGCCATCGGCATGCCCTAATATTCGCCCGGCAATTAAATCTTTACTATTGACCAGACAATATTTTTGTCTTCGGTTAAATAATAACTGACCATCTCTTTCCATCGCACGCAAACGGCGTCTTAAGGCTTCCAGGTCATCGTCAGAGTCAAGCCCAAATTGTTGTGCAATTTGTTGTCGCCTAAGCGGCTTGCCGACTTCTTCAATCAATTGAAGAATAAGTTCACGACTGGGTATAGGTCGCTCATATTTTTCAGCTTCTCGCTGAGCAAAGGGATCTTGAGTTTGGGAAAAATCGATGTTTGAACCCGATTCTTGAGACATAAATGTTTTAAATAATTAGGTTTGAAAAAAAATCAGTGATTCGGTAAATTATAAAAACTTTGCTGAATTTAACTTCCTTTCAAACTAGAAAAATCAGTTGTTTAAGGAATTATAACGCAAGACAAGCGTTTTACAGTGCTTTAAAACCTATAACTCTCAATTATAAATTATAAATACAACTGATTTCTCATTAAAATTAATGATTTTAACTCAATAAATTGAGATGATGGATCGCTTTAGCATTTAGTTCATTTCAGGATCGTCACTTATGAATCACCCCATCGCTGAAATATTTTCTCAAGGAGAAGAAGTGATAACCGGTCAGGTTGTGGATACCAATGCGGCCTGGTTATCAGAAAGGTTAGTGCAAATGGGGTTTGTAGTTTCGCGTCATACAGTGGTGGGAGACAAGCTTCAAGTGCTGGTTGATTTATTGCAAGAAATTTCAACCCGGGCTGATTTTTGTATTTGTACAGGGGGATTAGGCCCAACCATTGACGATTTAACCGCAGAAGCTGTTGCTTTGGCATTTGATAGCCCTTTGATACTAGATACTAAGGCATTAGACAATATCGCCTGTTATTTTAACAGTCGAAAACGAAATATGGAGGACTCTAATCGTAAACAAGCGATGTTACCTCAAGGTTCGATACGTCTTGATAATGCCTCCGGCACCGCACCTGGATTTGCTTTGCAAAACAGGCGATGCTGGTTTGTTTTTGTGCCTGGCGTGCCCTCAGAAATGAAACAGATGTTTACTGAGAAAATCAAAACAAAACTGGAAAATAAATTCGTTTTACAAGCAGATAAACTCATTACCATTAAAACCATAGGCATGGGTGAGTCTGAATTACAACAGAAATTGAATGATTTCAGTTTACCAAAAAATGTTCAACTCAGTTTCAGAGCAACCATCTCAGAAGTACAAACTAAACTATTATTTCCTGCTGACATGGCAGCAGCAACAATGGATAGCTGTGTCGGTCAATTGGTCGAGTCTTTGGGGGATGCGGTTTTTGCAGTAGACGAACTGAATAAATCGAATACCGAATTGATTGATGTGCTCAATCAATTAATGAAAGCAGAAAAATACACGCTATCTATTATAGAATCATTGACCCAAGGTTTAATATCAGCCAAATGTGTGGGACAGAGTTGGCTGTTAGCGTCATCTTATAGACAGTTGACAAACCTCAGGCAAGAAGATGATATTGCACAATGGATCGTAGACATTGCTAAAAAATTCCAGGAAAAACACCACACAGATTTAGTATTAGTCCAGTTGTATCCGGGCAATCCAAAACAATTTCATGATAAAGACAGTGCCATTGTTCTATATAATGTATTGATAACACCTGATCAGATAGTTCATAAGACGATCACGGTAGCAGGTTCAATACAACGAAAACAAAATCAGGCCGCCATAAAAGCGCTGGACTTTTTAAGAAAAACTTTACAAACAGATGCCATTAATACGACTCAATAACATTTCCATGGCTTATGGAACACATGCTTTATTACAAAATTCAGAATTTCAACTAGACCCCGGCGAAAAAGTTGGCTTGCTAGGGCGTAATGGCGAAGGTAAATCCACCTTGATGAATATTATTGCCGGTAAAATTCAGCCTGATAATGGTGAAGTCTGGCGAGAACCGGAGCTTAAGCTGGCCTGGTTAGAACAAACGCCTGATCTGGATAATGAGGCCACTATTTATGACTCGGTTGCCAGTGGTCTGGGTGAATTAGGCGACTGGATTTCACAATATCACCATTTACTGGAAACCATGGATGGTAGTGATGCATCTCTTAAACAATTAGGTGTTTTACAGAGTCGATTAGAAACTCATAATGGCTGGCATTTTCAACAACGTGTGGAAGCCACTTTATCCAAACTTAATTTACCTTCTGATCTAAAAATTGGCAGTTTATCGGGGGGCTGGAAAAGGCGGGTTGCACTGGCACAAGCACTGGTTATAGAACCTGAGGTACTGTTACTGGACGAACCCACTAACCACCTGGACTTTGAAAGCATTGCCTGGTTAGAAGAACAAGTTCTGGCTTTTCGTGGTGCTGTTTTATTTGTCACCCATGATCGAGCATTTTTACAAAATCTGGCCACCCGTATCGTAGATTTAGATCGAGGACAATTGATCTCATGGCCGGGAAATTATCAGGATTATTTACGCCGAAAAGCCGCTGCATTAGAAGATGAGGCCAATCAAAATGCAGAATTTGATAAAAAACTGGCTAAAGAAGAAGTCTGGGTTAGACAGGGGATAAAAGCGCGTCGCACTCGAAATGAAGGCCGCGTGCGGGCATTAAAAAAATTACGTACAGAAAGAGCAAAAAGAAGAAATGTACAAGGAACCACACAACTTAATCTAAACAAAGGTGAAACATCTGGCAAAAAAGTGATTGAAGCCACTAATATTAGTTTTGGCTATGAAGATAACCCCATAGTAAAAAACTTCTCAACACGAATTCAGCGAGGCGACAAAATTGGTTTATTAGGGCCTAATGGTGCAGGTAAAACCACTTTATTAAAATTATTATTAAAACAAATCGAACCCCAACAGGGTGAAGTTGAACAAGGCACTAAATTACAAGTTGCTTATTTTGATCAATTAAGAGAGCAGCTAGACCCGGAAATTACAGTGGCAGACACTGTAGCCGAGGGCAGTGAATTCATAGAAATTGCCGGCGAAAAAAGGCATGTTATGTCTTATCTGGCTGATTTTTTATTTGCACCGGCTAGAGCACGATCGCCGGTAAAAAGTTTATCGGGTGGTGAAAAAAATCGCTTATTACTGGCTCGGTTATTTACTAAACCCGCTAACTTGATCATCATGGATGAACCTACCAATGATCTGGATTTAGAAACGCTGGAAATGTTAGAAGATAAATTAGTGGGCTACCAAGGGACTTTATTGCTGGTAAGCCATGACCGGGCATTTTTGGATAATGTGGTGACCAGTGTCTTTGTGTTTGAAGGCGAAGGTATTATTAATGAGTATATTGGCGGATACGCAGAATGGTTTGCTTTAGATAAGCAACGCAAACAACAGGAAATAGCGAATAAATCAGAAACTAAAGAAAAAAAGCAAAATATAAAATCAGCAAAGCAAAAACTCAGTTTCAGTGAACAAAAAGAATTAGATAAACTGCCTAAGTTAATTGAACAACTTGAAGCAAAACAGGCTCACTTGACAGAACAAATAAGTGCAGCAAGTTTTTATAAACAAGAGCAGGATACCATTAAACAAACATTAGAAAAACTGCAAAAGACCGAAGCAGAGCTTGAACATAACTATCAACGCTGGGATAAACTTGAGTCATTGTTAGATTAAATTGATTGCATATAATGACAAACTACATTAGTATGCACGGCTGTTCAACGCCCGTTGAAGTTCTAAAGGAGAGCTGGCCGAGTGGTCGAAGGCGCACGCCTGGAAAGTGTGTATACGGCAACGTATCAAGGGTTCGAATCCCTTGCTCTCCGCCACTTAAGAAATTGATATATAACAATATATTTATATTTTTTATTAATTTGTGCCGCATTTGTGGCATTCTGATTAAAAAAAATCTAATGCCTCGTTTGCCAATTTAGCCATTGGCGGTGCATCTTGCGGCATCCATTTTGCGTAATACTTATCTATCATCTTTGTTGATGTCTGTCCCATTTGGTTTGCAATCCAATCTTTGGATATTGACCCTGTAGAAAGTAATTGGCTTGCATAAGTATGTCTTGTGTTTTTTGATCCTAGAAAAATCAGTTGAGCACGGATTTTTCTAGGATCATACTTGTTTGCGCCAATTGTTTTTTTATTGCGTCGATAGCCCGTTCAACCTAGATAAATCAGTTGACCGCTGACACTGTGCATAAGCCATTGTAAAGTCTG
>CAZDMC010000032.1:0-10917 GCA_964506335.1 uncultured Methylomarinum sp.
TTATGAAGAGCCATTGAATGTTTATGGTTATTCAAAATTTCAGTTCGATCAATATTTTCGCAGATTTCAGCAAAAATTAACGGCACAAGTTGTCGGTTTACGCTATTTTAATGTTTATGGTCCACATGAGGAACATAAAGGCAGTATGGCAAGCGTAGCATTTCATCTTAATAATCAAATTAAAGCGTCGAATGTTGTCCGGCTTTTTGAAGGATGTGATGGATATGCTGACGGTGAGCAACGACGTGATTTTATCTATGTCGGTGATGTGGTTGATATTAACTTATGGTTTTTGGATAATCCACAAGTATCAGGAATATATAATACTGGAACAGGACGTAGCCAGACTTTTAATGATGTAGCCAATGCAGTTTTAGCGTATCACCAAAAAGGTCAGCTAGAATACATACCTTTTCCAGAGCATTTAAAAGGCTGTTATCAAAGTTTTACTGAAGCCAATCTGGAAAAGCTTAGAGCAGCAGGGTGTGAGCATCAATTCAAATCTGTGGAAGACGGGGTGCGTCTTTACATGGAATGGTTGAACAGAAAGCTGTAGATTCGAATTTATTCGAACTAGAAAGCTCAATAAAAAGGAATAAACTTCCTAAGGTTTTATGCGAATACTATACACCTCTCTGTTTTATCTACTCATTCCCTTCATTCTATTTCGTCTTTATTGGCGTGGCATTAAAGCTCCCGAATACAGAAAACGCTGGACAGAACGGCTGGCTTTTTATCAAAAAGAATATCTTGGTAATGTGATCTGGATTCATGCTGTTTCTGTCGGTGAAGCAGAAGCTGTTTTCCCTTTAGTCAATAGATTACAAATAATATATCCTTCAAGCAATTTTCTCATTACCACCACCACACCTACTGGCTCAGCAAGAGTGCAATCTGTTCTGGCTGATAAAGTTGCTCATGTTTATCTACCCTATGATTTACCTATTGTGGTTAAGCGATTTCTAGCTGTTTTTAAACCAAAAATAGCGATTATCATGGAAAAGGAGATTTGGCCAAATCTATATGCACAGTGTGCTAAAAATAATATTCCTTTAATGATTATAAATGCCCGGCTATCGGCTAATTCGGCGAGGGGATATAAAAAAATACCGGGTCTAATCCGGCCTGCATTAGCTAATGTTTCATGGCTTACAACACAAACAGAAGAAGACAAAACGCGCTTTATTGAAATTGGAGCCAAAGTAGAATGTATCGAAACAGCGGGTAATTTGAAGTTTGATTTAACGGTAGATGCAAGCCTTGTTCAGCAAGCACTAAAAATAAAGAAAGACAGCTTTGCAGGCCGATTTGTCTGGATTATAGCCAGTACTCACGAAAATGAGGAGCGTATTTTTCTGGAAATATATCCGCAATTAAAACAGCAGATTCCTGAGTTGCTTTTACTGCTTGTGCCAAGACATCCAGAAAGGTTTATGTCGGTCAAACAGCTGGCTGAAAAAATGCAGTTTACAACATGTATGCGAAGTACAGGGCAGCCGTGTACTGCTGATACAGATGTTTATATTGCAGACACAATGGGCGAATTAAAGCTATTGTACGGGGTGGCTGATGTTTGTTTTGTAGGTGGAAGCATGGTGCCGATTGGGGGTCACAATATTTTAGAACCTGCCGCTATGGGGGTGCCGATATTATTTGGCCCGTATATGATTAATTTTAAAGAAATAAGCAGGAATGTGCTGGCCTTGGGTGCGGCCATACAATGTGAGTCTAAAACTGAAATTATAGAGATACTATTACAATTATTTAGCGATCCTGATTACAGCAAGGAAGTGGCTATTAAAGCGAAACAATTTGTAAAACAAAACCAGGGCGCCACTATAAAAACAGCGGGGATAATTGAGAGGACTCTGAAAAGCAATGGAAAGATGGCCTGGAAATAATTATTTCTATTTTACAGTTTCTTATTGAACAGAGTCTGCATCTAATGGTATTGCTTCTTTTGCCAGGTTAACGCCTATATAGCTGTTTAAAGCACCTTTACTAGCTAGAACCCGGTATTCTGCAAATAAGCCATCATATTTGGCATTGGAATAAGCACTTTTAGCGACAAACATTTCGTTAGCGGAGTCCAATAAATCCAGCAAAGTGCGTTGACCAATATTAAATTGTTTTTGGTATGCAATATTAGTTCTTATGCTCGATTCCATGTGATCTTTAAAGTATTTCAGCTGGCTTTGGATGGTTCTGTATGCGATGTAAGATAGCCGCATGCTTTCCACTACTTGTCTGTAGGTATTGTCTCTAATGTCTTTTGCCTGATTAATGCGCTGGGCTGTTTCCTTTCGGCGAGCAAGATCTCTGCCGCCATTAAACAAGTTATATCTCATTCTAAGCATGGCGGTGGCATCTTCATTTTTACCTTTAATACCATCGAGGTCAACATTATGCGAAGCACTGGCTTCAAAATCAATTCGTGGCATATAGGCGGCTCTTGCTGTGTCATGTTGAGCAAAGGCGGAGTCTACATCGGCATTGGCAGATTTTAACGTGGGGTGATTGTTAACTGCTTGTTCAACCGCTTGTTCTATATTTTCGGGCAAAACGTCAGCAGGCGAGTTAACAGGCTCTAAATTGTTAGGCAGAGAACCAGTAACCCTTAAAAAAGCAGTTTCAGTATCTTGCATATTACCGATTTCAGATAAGGTGTTTCTTTCTGCTAATGCTAGTCGTCCTGTTGATTGATCACCATCTGCTCTTCTACCAATGCCTCGTTCACTGCGTAACTGGATTTGGTCGTTAGTTCTTTGGTGAATTAACAGATTATTTTTTGCCAGGTCAAGTAGTTCCTGACGACGTAAAATATTCAAATAGGCTTCAACACCTTGTAATGCAGTAATTTCTGATTGCCCATATACCGTATAAGCCCTTGCATTGGTTCTGGCCTCCTGGCGGTTGACTTCGCTGGGTGTAGCAAAGCCATCAAAAACCATTTGTCGCAGTTGGATGGAGGCTTCTTCTCTGCCATAAGAAACAGTTCCATTGCCGGCATTCCGGGTTGTTGGGTTTGAAGACTGTTCCCAGCCAATACCCGTAGCAATATCAATGCTGGGGAAATAGCCTGCCATTGCCTGGCTTATTTCTTGTTCAACAGCTGATCTTTCAGATTTGGCAGATTGAATTTCCGGGTTTTCATTGATAGTTTGCTGGATGGCTTCTTGTAGAGTTTGGGCAATAGACGTTGCTGAAAAAGTGCTACTGGAAACGATAGCAATCCAGAATAAGAGTGATCTATAATTCATAAATCTTTAAAATACTTTAAGTAAAGTGATAGGGAGAACTCTAGTTAATAAGCAACAATTAGTCAACCAGATTCCTTAATAAATAGAGCAAGGTTAAGTCGGTCTTCAACATTCAACTTTTTAAAAATGGAGGTAAGGTGTGCTTTAACTGTTCTTTCTGAAATATTTAGCGTATTTGCTATGGATTTATTACTATCACCTGTGCGTATCATTTTAGCAACATCCAGTTCACGGTTGGATAAAGAATTTAATAGTGTTATGGATTCTGCAGATGGTGCCTGTTCAAATTTGTTAGCAGGCACTGATTTCATCTGAATGAGTGTTCCTATGACTTTGGGAACTAGATGTCGTTGAATCCAGATGTCACCTTTTAATATACTTTTAACGGCCAGTAATAATAATTCAGGTGCTTCTGATTCACCGCAATACCCGGCTGCGCCATGGACTAATGCATCTATTTGATTGCTCTCAGACCAGTTGCTTCCTACCAGTAAAAATTTTGCGCTGTGTTGTTTGAACAGTGAAAATAAGTTTTTATTAGCATCTAGTTTACCAATATCAACAATAATAGCATCTCCACTTACTGCTAAGTCAATGGTTTTGATTGTTTCAACCTGATGAGAAAGGCTCAGTGCCGAAGACCAAAAGTTTATTAGTGTTTTATTGTCAGAATAAATTAAAATTCGGCTCACATTTATGTCTCAAAAATCAGAAAGTATATAGTCAACGTTCTCTCAAAGCTCTTTCTCTAGCTTTTAAAATAGGTTTAAGTATATAGTCTAATACAGACTTTTTGCCAGTTAAAATATCCACATCAGCCGTCATTCCGGCAATAATATGTAGTTTTTCACCATTTTTTTCCAAATAATTTTTATCGGTTCGTAAACGGATTATGTAGTAATTTTTACCATCTTCCTCATTGGTAATCGTATCAGCACTGATATGTTCTAATTTTGCATCAAGTCCTCCATAGATAGAAAAATCATAAGCGGTTAATTTGACCATAGCTTTTTGCCCTGGGTGTAAAAAAGCAATATCTGCTGGTCTGATTTCAGCTTCAATCAATAACTGGTCTTCTAAGGGGACAATTTCTACTAAATCCATACCGGGTTGTACAACACCACCCACTGTAGATACTTTTAATTGTTTTATAGTGCCTTTAACCGGAGATAATACCTGGGTGCGAGTAACTCGGTCTTTAAGAGCCAGCACGGTTTCTGTGGTTCTATCCAGTTCAGCTTTTGCTAGATTGAGTTCCTCAAGTGCTTCAGTATGGAAGCGTATTTCAAGTTCTGATAATTTGTTTTTTGCTTCTGCCAGTGATGATTTTAGCCGTGGAATTGATAAACGCGCAGCGGTCAATTCACCTTGCAAATCATTGGCTGTACGCTGTATGCGTAATAATTCAACTTTTGACATGGCACCTTCAGCAACCAGAGGTTCGGACATTTGTAGTTCTTCTTTTAAAAGATTATAGCTTCTGGAAATCTGAAGAGTCTTTGATTTTAATTCAACCAAATCCTGTTTTTTTTGACTCATTTGTTCTTCCAGGATTCTTTTGTTGGCTTTTAATGCATTTTGTCTGGAAATCAATAATTGCTTGGCATTATTCGCTATGTCTGGATTATTTTGTAAAACTTCTTCTGGAAGCGTCATTTGCTGTTGATTAACTTCTGCAGATAAGCGTGCAGTGGTGGCTAATAATTCGTAATATTTGAGTTTGGTTTCATTAAAAGAAGAAGTGAAACGGACAGCATCCAGTTTTAATAATATTTGTCCTTTTTCAACAATATCGCCTTCTTTAATCAAAATATCTAAAAGAATGCCGCCCTCAAGGTTTTGAATGACCTGAATCTGGCTTGAAGGAATGGTTTTACCAGAACCACGAGTGACTTCATCCAGCGTTGCGAAGTTTGCCCAGATAATAGCAATAATGACAAAACTAAAAGTAAGCCATAGAATAATATGACTTTTTATAGAAGGGCCGTATATATTGGCGACATTAACATCGCTTAAAAAAGCCTGATCTTCGGTTTGAGCTTGATATTTTGATTTTAAATCGGACAATGTCTTTAACATGTTTTTATCCTGAAACTTTAATTTGGCCTTTCTTTAATGCCTCAAGTACTTTCTCTTTGGGGCCATCGGCTACAATTTTAGAACCATCCATAACAATGAGTCTGTCTACTAATGTTAAAAGGGAGGCTCTATGGGTAACAAGAATTAAAGTTTGGGTGTCTAATTCACTGGAAAAACGTTGTTTAAAAACTTCTTCAGTACTATTATCCATTGAATTGCTCGGTTCATCCATAATAAAGATAGGAGGGGATAATAATAAGGCTCTGGCAACCGCTACACTTTGACGTTGTCCACCAGAAAGTGCGCCGCCGCGTTCTCCTACAGGTAAATCAAAACCGGCTGGATGTTTATTAACAAAATGAGTAACACCTGAAATTTCAGCGGCATGCAAAATTGAATGGTCGTCAGCAAAGCGAGAACCCAGGGTAATATTATCTCTAACGCTGCCAAACATTAAAGAAATATCCTGAGGCACATAACCAATTTGACGGCGTAAATCAGACGGGTCAATTTGTCTGATATCCGTGCCATCAATAAGGATAGAACCCTCTTGAGCCTCATATAAATTCATCATTAGTTTTTCAATGGTACTTTTTCCCGAACCGATGCGGCCTATAAACCCGACACGTTCACCTGCCTGAATTTTAAAGGAAATATTATCCAGTGCTTTAATCGGTTGTTCTGGATAACTAAATGAAATATTTTTAAATTCAATAGCACCTTGAAAAGTAGGGCGATGTAAAAATTTTTTACCCGGCTCGCGCTCCACAGGCAAAGACATCATCCGATTCAATGAGTCTAAAGAAGCTCTAGCCTGATGGTAGCGTGTTAATAAAGAAGCAACTTGAGCAATAGGTGCCAAAGCACGACCCGTTAAAATGGTGCAGGCAATGAGTCCTCCTGTAGTTAAGTCACCTTCTGATATTTTATAAACACCAAAAATAACCACAGCAACGGAAGCCATTTGTTGCAAGAACGCTGTCAGGTTAACGGCAATGGATGAATAAAAACGAGATTTGAGTCCAAGCTGAGCAATTTGACCGATGTTTTGTTCCCATTGTCTTTGTAACTGGCCTTCGGCACTGCAACATTTAATTGAATCAAGGTTAGTGAGTGATTCAATTAAAGTGGCTCCTTTTTGTGCGGAAAATTTAAACAGCTCATTAATGGTGTTTTTTAACGGTTTCTGAACGGCTAAGCCTACTATGATTGCTAAAGGTAATACAGCAAGAGGAATCAATGCCAGATTCCCCCCCAGCATATAAATAACGGTCAAAAAAATAAACAGGAAAGGCAGATCTATTAAAGTAGCCAGTGTTGCAGAGGTTAAAAACTCTCTGAAAGATTCAAATTCGTGTAGATTATTAGCAAAGGCACCAACTGATGCAGGGCGAGACTCCATTTTAATACCCATCACTTTTTCAAAAATAGTTGCAGATAAAATAATGTCCGAACGTTTTCCGGCGGCATCAATAAAATAGCTTCGTAATGATTTCATTACAAAATCAAAGCTATAAACAATGACCACCCCAATAGCTAAAACCCAAAGTGTTTCCAGTGCATGATTAGGTACTACCCGGTCATACACGTTCATGATAAATAAAGGGGAAGCTAAGGCAAACAGATTAATCAGTAAAGAGGCGGCCAAAATTTCTATATAAATCGGCCATGATTTGTAAATCACATCCCAGAACCAGTGCTTGGCTTTAGGTGTGGCCGAGTCAGCGGTACGCTTATCAAATTTGTGGTTAAGCTGCACAAAAAATGCCGACCCGGTATATTCTTCCGCTAAATCTTCAAACGCAACCGTTTTTTCACCGCTATCTGTTTCGGGTAAAATCAGAGTGTATTGATTATTCTTTTTTGCTACTAAAACACAAGTCTTGTTGTTTTTTAAAAGCAAAACAGCCGGCAGAACCAGATTAGATATTTTATCCAGTGAACGGTTGATAAGCCCAACTGAAAACCCGGCACGTTCAGCAGCCCTAATAAACAAAGGCGGGGTTAATTTGTTATCAACCAAGGGTAGACCTGCTGTTAAAGATTCGGCTGAATGAGGCGTGTGCATGATTTTGCAAATAGAGAGCAGAGCCAGTAGCAGCGAATCATCAGGGGTAGCTATGGCAGATATTTTTTGAGTTGATGTAGATGGTTCGGGTTTAGATTGAGTTTCTGTCATGAGTGCTGAATCCATTGTTTACCTGATGTAATGTCACATTCAATTCCAAATTATTGCATATAGTCAGGAAAATACTAGAATAAACGCATTAGCAAAAAAAAGGAGAAGCGCTATGCCTTATGTAAAAAGAAATGAAAAAGGTGAGATTATTGAGCTATATGATACTTCTCAAGAAAAAGATGAGCAGTGGGTAGAAGTCAATAGCCCAGAAATATTAGCTTTTTTAAAGACTATTGAAACAGCAGAACAAGCTAAACAAACATTAACCAGTACAGATACTGAAATGGTGCGAGTGGTCGAAGATTTAATAGACTTATTAATGGAGCGGCAAATATTTATTTTTACAGAGTTACCTGAAGCAGTGCAAATCAAATTAAATGCAAGGAAACAATTAAGAGAAGATATGGGTTCATTGGAAGGTTTGATAAACGAAGATGACGCTATTTTTTGAGTACGCAATTCTATTGCAGCAGTAAAACTCGAATGAACAAATAGTACCTTTGTACAATAGGCAGACATTAACGATTGCCCTACAATATTAATAAACCTGCAGCGAAGAGGATTTAAATCACTGAATGATACGTCTACAAATAATTGATAGTATAAATCAAATACAAGCAGCATTAGTAGATTCAGATTATGACATTTCGTTATATAACGACGAAGTGCAAGCCTTAAATGCCCTGGAGAAACAACAGGCTTCGGTTATATTACTCAATTATGCACTGCGTAAGGACGCAACAGCGGACTACATTAAATTAATTCTCAATATCAGTGCAAATAGCAAAATAGTGGTTATAGCCGACCAACTTATTGAGCAAGAAATAGTAAATTGTCTGCTTGCTGGTGCAAAAGGCTATCAGGACATAAAGCAATTAGAGGACTATGCCAGTAAACTGGTAAAAGTGATAGATGCAGGCGAAGCATGGATAACAAGGCGTATGGTAGCCATTCTTCTGGATGGCTTGGTAAAGGTCTAGGAAAATCATGGGTTCATGCCTAAAAAAACAACATTCTGTTCTCAAAAAAGAGAAATGACATGGTAGATGAACCAATAGAAAATAAACAACAAGAAGCCTTAAATTTACAAGATTTATTATTAGATGATCAGGCAAATGAAATAAGCGACTATCTTTCCTTATCAATAGAAAATATAGGCGAAGACACCAGAGTCAGTATCACCACGGTAGAAGATAGCCCTATAACATACTCGTCAATTCTAAGCGGTGTATCGTTTACCGATCTACAATATTTAATAAGCGGAAGCAGTGATTCTTTTGGCGAATAAAAAAGTGTGAATACAATCACATTTTGTTAAATAGAATGGCAAAAAAAGGAAAATTAGTACCAAGGTACAATATTAAAAAGCTTTTTCTTATGTAAAAATTTGTTTAACACTTTGGTATAAGCCAAATACAAAACAGACTTTTCTTATCTATCTTCATTTTTTAAAGGTGCAGGGTTAATGAACATGAGGATAAAGATATGGAGAGGTTAAATAATGAATAATTAATTCTCCATTGGAGGGGAACATCATGGCAAGTTCAGGCATCGTTCAATCAGTTACCGGCGAAGTAAAAGCAATCGCAACGGATGGCACTGTTCGCATATTGCAAGTGGGTGATAGAGTATTAGCTAATGAACAAATCATAACAGATGGTACCGGAACAATAGTCATAGGTTTCTCCGATGGCACTATCATGGACTTGGGACGAAATTCAATAGTTACTCTAAATGATGACACCTTAAATCCAGATGGTAGTGCAAAAGTAGCTAATCAAACACTAGAAGATGCTCAAGGTGAAGTAGCAGCAATCCAGCAAGCATTAGTCAATGAAGAAGAGTTTGACCCATCAACACTAGAAGCACCGGCAGCTGGAAATACGCCTGCAGTAACGGGTGGTGGAGAAAATGATGGATTTACAATTGAAGAGGTGGATTTTTTAAATGTGCAAGCCACTCCTGATAGTGGCTTTGAAACAACTGGTATAAATGAAGGAGATAGTTCGACATCAAATGAAGAATTTATTTTAGAGCCTGATCAAAATGAAGTAATAGCCAGCATCAGTCTAGATGCCAATATTACTGCCGATGACATTATTAGTGCGGCAGAGTCCGAACAAACCTTAACTATCACAGGTACAGTCGGTGGGGATGTTGTAGCCGGAGACATCGTCGTTCTAACTGTTAACAATATAGACTACGCGGGCAGTGTTGTTACTGACAATGCCGAAAATTTGGTGTTTAATATAGATGTAGAAGGTAGCGATCTTGCCGAAGATGCTGACAGTACGATCATTGCCAGTGTTACCACCAGTACCGGTAACATCGATGGCGAAGCCACTGCAATTGACACTGAGAATTACATAGTATCAATTACACCACCCATTGCCAGTATTACTCTAGACGCAATCACTACCGATAATATCATTGACGCTAGCGAAGCCGGCCAAGTCATCGCCATCACCGGCTCCGTTAGTGGAGACGTAACGATCGGCGACACCGTCACCCTGACAATCAATAACACCGAATACACCGGCCAGGTTAGCGACGGCAACGGCACACTCGTGTTCAGCATAAACGTAGCCGGTTCAGACCTGGCTGCCGATGCTGACAGCACCATAGAGGCCAGTGTTATTGGTACTGGCAATGTTAACGGCGAAGCCAGCGCAATCGATACAGCAAGCTATACAGTGTCAACTACACTAGCTACCGGCAGCATTACCCTGGATGCCAATATAACTGCTGATGATATCATTGGTGCCGAAGAAGCCGAACTAACATCTATCATTAGTATTACCGGCACAGTTGGAGGAGATGTAGTAGTAGGTGACATCGTCACCCTTACTATTAATAATACCAATTATACTGGTAGCGTCACTAGTAATAACCAAGGTGTATTAACCTTTAGTATTGATGTATCAGGCCGTGACCTTGCCATTGATGATAATAGCACCATAGATGCCAGTGTCACTACCAGTACCGGTAACGTCAACGGTGAAGCCACTGCAACCGATACAGAAAACTACGTTTTAGCAACCACCAACTCTAATTCCAGCATTACCCTGGACGGAAATATTACCAGCGATGACATCATTGATGCCACAGAAGCCGGTCAAACCATCGCCATTACAGGCACCGTTGGAGGAGATATAGCGGTAGGTGATATCGTTACCTTGACTATCAACAACACCGAATACACTGGAATTGTCACTGGACCATTCGGCAATCTAGTTTTTAGCATAGAAGTTGAGGGCAGAGATCTAGCCGCCGATAGTGACAGCACCATTGATGCAAGAGTCAGAACAAGCACTGGTAATTCGGATGCGGCGACTACAGAAATCTACTCAGTCGCCAAGCGCTAGTGCTACACCTCCAGCTTCAAAAAGCACGGGAGTG
>CAZDMC010000033.1:0-10787 GCA_964506335.1 uncultured Methylomarinum sp.
CCAAAATCAGCTTTTCCGCAGTAGACTTTCTATTCTCGGACAGCCTCCTAGTATTTTATCAATGTTGTATTAGCCGATATAGGGGGTCGAGAAAAGGTTAGCTGCTAGGCGCACGAGTGAAAGACTAGCAAGCTAATCTGAATGAGTGCAACAACGCAGCGGATCTTTTATCAGCTCTTTATATCCGTCAATATAATGTTGATGGAGTACCCGGAGGCTGTATAATATTCAATTCAAATTAATTTAACTATGCTTATTTTATGCAAGTTTCTGACAAAATGGCTGTTTCTATTCACTACACCTTAACCAATAAAGTAGGTAAAAAGCTTGATAGTACAAAGGGTGAAGAACCCATGATATATCTTCATGGCTCTGGACAAATTATTCCCGGCCTGGAAGATGCGCTAAAAGGAATGCGTGTAGGTGAGCAATTGAATACCACTATTGCTCCCTCAGAAGCTTATGGTGAATATAGCGAAGAAAGAATTAAAATTGTGCCCATGTCTATGTTTGATGGTATTGACAAGGTTGAAGTAGGTATGCAATTTCATGCAGATGCCAGTCATGGTGTTGATATGGTAACTGTGACCAAAATTGACGGTGATCAGGCTACTGTTGATGGTAATCATCCTATGGCAGGCGAGGCATTGACATTTGATGTTAAAGTAATGGATATCAGACCTGCTACCGCCGATGAGTTGAGCCATCAACATATCCATGGAAAAGGCTGTAATCATTAGGCCGGCTCTATTAATTATTGTGTTTAATTTCCCCCAAATTTGATTTAATCAAACTTAAAAAACAGGCCGCAGAAATACCTGAAGAGGCGAATAACATACACATCACCATAATCTGGTATCTGGCCGCTATAAAAGGGGAAACACCTGATAAAATCTGACCTGTCATCATCCCCGGCAAAGCAACCAGACCTACTGCCAGCAAGGTATTGATGGTGGGAATCATGGCTGCATTAAAAGCCCTGTTCCTGGCTTCAAAAAATCTTGTTTTGTTTTTATACTCTGCCTGAAATCGTTCGGCAGCCAGACTAATGCTAGTCATCGAATTAGCCAAAATCATACCCCCCAGAGGAATAATGTAGCGGGGCTGATACCAGGGGTTTAATTCTAATACAGCAACAGCAATAATGATCAAAGTGATTCCACTGGCTGTTATCAGAGAGAGAACGGTACTCTTTAACCATAATCTGCGTTGTTGTCTAACCGTGCCTAAGGCTATCCAGCTAGCAAAAAACAGCATCACAGTGAGTATTATCAGTGTAATTTGTGCTGATTCCGAGGCAAAAATAGTATTTAAAAAATAGCCGACAACTAATAGCTGGAGTAGCATTCTACAAATAGCAACAATTGCCTGAGCCGTATTCATCTGCCATTTATAGAGAATGATCAATACTACAACAACAGGTATTAAAGTATAGGCCAGATTATTTAAGGGAATAGTCTGAATAATAGTCATTACAATTTTAGAGGGTTTATGAGATATTCAATTTTACTATGTCTGCTAATTTCTTTTCATTCATTTGCTGAAACTTCACTATGGAAAGTCAGTAAAGGGGATTCTAAAATGTTTATAGGGGGAACAATTCATGTGTTGAGTGCCGATGATTATCCTTTACCTGTCGAATTTGAACAGGCTTTTAAACAGGCAGAGATGATTGTTTTTGAGACTGATCTCGCTAAAATGACACAACCACAAGCACAGCAACAATTATTACAACGCGTAATGTACAGTAATGGAAAAACACTTGAGGACGATTTAAAGCCTCAAACCTATCAAGCACTCGTTGATTATGCTGCAACAACGGGCTTACTGATTGACTCTTTAAAATCGTTTAAGCCCCCTATGGTGATGATTACATTATTAATGGCTGAACTGGATCGGCTAGGCATGGCAAATTCAGGTGTGGATAGTTTTTTTAATCAAAAAGCAAGGATGGAAGGCAAAGATTTAGGCGAACTTGAGAGTTTTGAAGTACAACTATCCGTTATTGAAAACATGGGAAAAGGACAAGAAGATGAAATGATTCTCAGTACCATAGAAGAAATGAAAGAATTGCCTCTAATCATGAATAAGATGAAACAAGCCTGGAGATCAGGGAATTCCTCTTTGTTAGAAAAGGTGGGGATTTCCGACATGAAAAAAGAGTATCCGAAATTGTATCAGTTACTTTTAGTGAATAGAAATAACGCCTGGATACCAAAAATCGTAGCCTTTCTAAAAACACCAGAAACAGAATTTATCTTAGTAGGTGCGCTGCATCTGGTTGGCAATGATGGCATTATTTCAGCATTAAAGAAATTAGGTTTTAAAGTGGAGTTATTTAAGCCATCTACTCATACTCACTGAGCAGTATTGTATGAGTTATA
This sequence comes from uncultured Methylomarinum sp., assembly GCA_964506335.1. Taxonomy (GTDB): domain Bacteria; phylum Pseudomonadota; class Gammaproteobacteria; order Methylococcales; family Methylomonadaceae; genus QPIN01. The sequence goes on from CAZDMC010000033.1 coordinate 2,385, forward strand.
AATAAAAGAGTGGTATCTATCAAAGCAACCCCGAAGGTATAAAATTTCAGTAATTATTAGCGCAGTTAGTGCCTATATGTTTAAGTTAAAAAACAAAAAGCAACTTTCTGAATTCAGGATATTCTTAATAAAAAATTGTAACTGTGGGATATGCCCTATTTGAACAGGCATATAACGCATTTTTCTTATTTAACCCACGTTTCACCCCCCTCTAGCCGTGTAAATACCCAAGGGCAATAGTTATACCAAGCAAGGGCTATGCCATCCTCAGCGGCATATTGTCGCGCGTCAATATGACACATTTTCAAGTGATATTTTACTGGCTAAAATGTTTCTGACTCTTGTATACGCAAACAGAGTTCACTAAGACCTTCCTCTCATGCGGTTTTTATTTTCTAAGAACCTGTTCAAGATCGTTACGAGCCACTGCCAGTTGTGTGCGGACGGAGCACAGAAACCGGAGTTTACACGAAGTAAATGAGGATTTCGAGCACCGCCCAAGCGCGACTGGCAATGGCGCAGTAGATCTTGAACAGGTTCTAAGGAAAGACCGCATTTTTTTTGGAGATTGTTATGCAGCGTATTTATCAAGCCAACGACTTTAGTTTCTATAACAAGCAGGAACTTATTAAACAAACCGCTTTTCACGAAGCGGGTCACGCCGCAAGCATCTATTTAGGCAATAAAAAGAAACAATTACCCCCTGTTTTTTTTCAAATTCAGATTAGCCAATCCAATGATAACAATCAACCCTATGCCAAAGTCATTGATGGACAGTTAATTGAAAACTTTCCTGGTATTGAACTTGTCAGGAATAAACATTTAATCAAAGAAGATCCTGCGAACTTTGAACTAGCCTATAAAGCAGATGTTATCAATTTGTTGGCAGGACCACTAGCGGAAGCAAAATATGTTTCGATACGGGATGGTGAAGCGCTAAATTTTAATTTATTGAATACTCAGGCACTGCGTCGTTATTATGGTGGTTCATCTGATGTAGAAAAAGCATATGCTTATATTGAGTATTTTGTAGCGTCGAAAGCACAAAGTGAAAAACAAATGCTTGAGTTATTTTTAGAGGCGTTTCAGTTTATTGAAAACACTGAAAACTGGAAGCGTATTTTGAATTTAGCGCATTATCTTTTAAAGAGTGAAAAAGAAGTGATATCTTGTGAAGAAACAGTTGATGTTTTAGATGTTTGATTAAAGGATGGTATTGTTAATTAAGTATAGGAATTGTTTTTTAAGCTTTATCTTTCAATTAGTTGAAAATAGAAAGCTATATAAATTTAACGATGCCATCAATAAACATGGCAAAGCATGAACCTACCTTCGCTCAAACAAATAATAAGCCACCTGCCCTGCTTTTTTATGCTTCAGGCGAAGCCAGTTTTCTGGCATGTCATCTAAAACAAGCTTTTGCTCCACCTCAATATAAACCTTTGCCTGTGATGCCAGCCAGCCCTTGTCTTCAAGCCAGTGACAGCTTTGCTGGGCTAGACCTTTGGCAAAAGGGGGGTCGAGAAAAACCAGATTAAATGGCTTGGCATCACCGGCTAAAAATTTAAATACATCAGCCTTTTTAATTTTAATCTGATCAGCAGATAAGTTATCGGTGTTTTGTTTTAGGCATCGACAGGCATCTGCATTTTCCTCGACCATGAGCACTGAATTTGCACCTCTGGATGCAGCTTCAAAGCCCAGAGCGCCGCTTCCGGCATACAAGTCCAGACATTGACTGCCAGCCACATCGTGCTGCAACCAATTAAACAATGTTTCCCGGGTTCTTGCCGGTGTCGGCCTTAAACCAGGCAATTCCTCAAAAACAAGCTGTCGGCTTCGCCATTCCCCTGCAATAATCCTTAGTTTGCTCTCCATTTTTACTAATCAGAAGCACCTACGGTGACAGTATTAATGTTTTCAGGTTTAACACGCCTAGTAAACGCATCTTTGATGGATTCAACAGTCACTGCTTCTATTTTTTGCTGAAATACATCCAGATAATCCAGAGCCAATTGGTAAAAACCAATCATTGCAACATAACTGCTTATTTTACGATTATTGTCAAAACGCATGGCAAAACCACCGGTTATGTTTTTCTTGGCAGCCGTTAATTCTTTTTCTGTAGGGCCTTGCTCAACAAATTTTGTTAATGTTTCCTGCATGACTTGTACGGCCTGAGCAGTTTGGTCATTTCTGGTTTGCAAACCCATAGTAAAAGCACCGTTTCTAAGTAATGGCGAAAAATAACTATAAGCACTGTAAGCCAGTCCTCTTTTTTCTCTGACTTCGCCAAATAATTGCGAAACCAGTCCACTGCCCCCCAATATATGATTACCTACATACAAGCTAAAATAATCGGGGTCTTTACGATGCATTCCAACCAGACCAGCGAGAACATGCGTCTGACTTGATGGAAATTCAATATGTTTTTTGATACCTCGTGCAGGTAAAGCAACTTTAGGAAGGGCAGCTGGTTTTGTACCTATTGTTAAATCAGTGATTAATGATTCAGCAACTTCCATAGCTTGTTGTTTGTTTAAATCGCCTACGATAACAACCATCGCATTGCTAGCCACATAATATTGTTTATAAAATGCTTTCAAATCGGCTGCTGAAAATCCGGATACTGTTTCAATAAGACCCGATGCAGGATGTGCATAGGGATGTTCCTTGTATATCAGTTTAGCAAATGCCATACTGGCTAAACTGCCTGGGGATTCTTCTCTATGCTTTAAACTGGCCAGTGTTCTTTGTTTTTCCCGTTGAAAATCAGCTTCATTAAAAACCGGCTGGCTTAAAATGGCGCGCAGCGTTTGTAAAGATTTTTGCAATAATTTTTGCTCCGTTAATGAACGCAAAGATAACCAGGCCATATCTCTTGAAACACCGGCAGAGAATTGTGCGCCAACACTTTCAAAGCGTTTTGCAATTTCATCGGCATTCCATTGTTCAGTTCCTGTTTTCAATAGTGTTGCTGTTAATGAGGCGATACCGTATTGGTCTCCATCTCTTGCACTGCCTGCATCAAAAACTACACGTATATCCACCATGGGTAGTCCTGTGCTTTCTACATAAAAAACCGGACTACCCTGTGAGGTTTGCCAATGTTCAATTTTTGCGGCTGAATAAACAGCATTGCTTATTAATAATAAAACCAGTCCCAATATTTTATTGTGCATGACGACCTCCAGTTCCTTTGCTTTTGCGTTTTTGTTCGGTGATGGGCTGTGGATCCAGATAGGCAATTGTTAGCTTATCTTCCAGTAAATATTTGCGAGCAACATCGCGCACTTGTTCAGCGGTAATCAGGTTGACTTTATCAACATACTCATCGACTTTTTGCCAGCCTAGTCCGATAGTTTCAAGCATCCCTAATTGCATGGCCTGATAAAAATTTGAATCTCTCTGATAAACAGCACTGGCTAAAACTTGCGCTTTGACGCGCTGTAATTCTTCCTCAGAAACCAATTGCGCTTTTAACTCATATATTTCTTCTTTTAAGGCATATTCCATATCAAACACTGTTTTTCCTGTTACCGGCGTTGCATCCAGTAAAAATAACCCTGGCAATCGCCCTATCATGTTATACCCTGCACCGGCAGAAACAGCTATTTGCTGGCCTCTTACCAATTTTGATGCCAGTCTGGCACTATTTCCACCATCCAGAATACCGGCTAAAACTTCTAGGGCATAGGCATCTGTTTCATTTTCTACCTTATTTAATACGGGTACTTTATAGCCCATTAAAATATACGGCAGCTTTGCAGGCAACCTGATTGTGGTTTTGCGCACACCCCGCTGTTCAATTTCAGTCTGTGGTTTTATGGTTTCTATTTCACTGGGTCTAATCGGGGCAAAATATTTTTCAGCTAATGCAAAAACAGCCTTTGCATTAACATCACCTACTACAACCAGTGTCGCATTATTGGGCGCATACCAGCGTTGATACCATTTTTCTAAATCCTCTACTTGGTAATTGGCAATGTCCGATGGCCAGCCAATTATCGGATTTTTATAGGGACTATTAGAAAAAGCAATGGCCATAAAATGCTCCTGCATTTGAGAGCGAGGCTTATCATCAGTGCGCATTCTGCGTTCTTCTGTGACTACCTCTAATTCCTTTTTTAATTCATCCGCATTTAAGCGTATATTTCGCATTCGATCGGCTTCTAGTTTAAAACTGACTTCCAGGCGCGACTTTTCCATGGTTTGAAAATAGGCGGTGAAATCACGACCGGTAAAGGCATTTTCACTGCCTCCATTTTCTGAAATAATGCGAGAAAACTCGCCTGCCGGATATTTTTCCGTGCCTTTGAACATCATGTGTTCAAGCATGTGTGAAATTCCGGTAATACCACCCGGTTCATAACTAGAACCGACTTTATACCAAATTTGTGAAACCACAACAGGGGCTCTGCGATCCTCTTTTACCAAAACTTTTAAACCATTCTCAAAAATACGCTCATGTACCTTTACGCTGGCACTGTTGGCAGATATTGGTAAATAACATAAAGCAAAAATAAGTAGCCTGAATTTCATGAATTCTCCGTTTTATAAATGTTAGCGTTCGGACTATTTCAATAATTAATAGTTCACTGTATAGCAGAAAGACAATAATAAGGGTATCTACTCAATGTATTTGAGGCTAAGCATGCAGATTATTGATTTATCAGGACGCGTGAAGACATCCATGGCAGCAAGCAACTTTTGCTTCGAGCTGCACTTGCACTTCCTGTGCAGCGTAAGTTCTCTGAAACGTCCTGTTTCAGAACCTGTTCAAGATCGTTACGAGCCACTGCCAGTTGTGTGCGGACGGAGCGCAGAAACCGGAGTTTACATGGAGTAAATGAGGATTTCGAGCACCGCCCAAGCGCAATTGACAGTGGCGTAGTAGATCTTGAACTGGTTCTCATAAGTCTGATTAATCAACAACCTGCATCCTTAGCAAAATAACGCTAAATAGTTATTATTAAATGTATAAAAAGCTAGGGTAAAAACAAACGAAACCTTGCGCCTCCCAAACAGCTCTCATTATCAATTTTTATAAAGCCAGAGGTGTTTTTTACTTTATGAAAAGCCGCAATAGTGGCTACAAAATGCAGCCCCAGCCCAGTACTCCCCGAAATCCAGTCGGTTTGAGATTTATCAACAGAGTCTATGGATAGCAGTTTTTCCGGATAACCATCCCCATCATCTTCCATACAAAAAACTACAAAGCCATCTTCTGCCAAAACTGTTAAACGCAACTGAGTGTGGGTATAGCGTATAGCATTATTCAAAATACTCGCTAATGCATTGCAAATATGGTCATAATCACAATAACAGAGTAACTCGTCCCTACAATCAAGGCTGAGCTTTATTTTATTCAACTCTAGCAAAGGGTCTTGCTGTGCCCTTACTTCTTGCAATATATCTTTGACTGCATATTCATCAATAGACAGGCTAAATTTAGCCGAGTCAATTTTGTACAATTCCAGCAACTGAATGAGGCTGTTATTCATTCGGTTAGCTTCAAATTCCAGTTGAATAAAATCATGATTTTTACTGCTCTGGTTTTTGATGGCAATTTGCATTATTAATTCTCGAACCGTTGCCAGTGAGTTTTTTATATCATGGACTGAAGAGGCAAGAATGGTCGGAAAATCAATAGCTGTCTTTGGCGAATGAGTCATAATTAAATTAATGATGGATGTATATTAGTTATTTTTTCAAACTCTAATTGCAAATTACCTAATTTGTCACTGGCAACACCTACTTGCTTTGCCTGTTTAATATACCCCTGGGTCAACAATAGTTTTTCTTCAGTAACACCCGATGTCTTCAAATCGTGAAGTGTGATTTTTGCCATATTTAAAATAATAGCCTTGTTTTTTGGCATTTTCTCAACGGCTTGTTCAAACACTGCCAAGGCTTCCTTTAACTGACCCTGCTTAAATAACTGTACACCCTGGTTATTAATTTGCATCAACTCCTCTTTGGTTTGTTGAATCAGCACTTCTGAATAATTATGATTCCCCATGTCATTATGCATCCGCCGAACATCATCCATACAACTATTATCATCAATATGGTTATGGACTAATGAACTGATAATATTATCGGCTGTTTCTGTATCGTTATTGATATAACAGGCTTTAGCCACATCAAGCTGTATATCAAAAGAGGTTTTTTCTTGTAGTTGTGTATGTAGCTCTTTGACTGTGTGAAAAGCAAGTTCAGATTGCTCTGTATTGCCAGCCTTTTTATGTATCTCTGTTTCCAGCGTAGAAGCTCTTAAATCGGCTTCTGGATTATTGATAAAATTTTCACGCAAGCTAATGAGTGATTTTAGCGCCTGTTCCTGTTCATTTTTTTTGGCATACACTTTAGCAAGCCCCGAATAATCACTGGGCGATTTATGAATGGAATATTGTCCTAATTGAGTGACTGCTAAATAAGCTTTTTCAGCAATATCGAGATTACCAGTACGTTCGGCCAGGCTAGCCAGTTTTTTTTGTCTGAAATAAGATTGAGGTGATATTTCAGTCGCCTGAGACAAGATTTTTTCTGCCTTATCCAAACAATCTAATGCTTCATAAGACTTAGTTAACCAGTCATAACTTTCCATAAGCATAGGTTTTTCAGTAATAAGTTGCTCTAAAATAGTGATAGCCTCTTGGTATTCATTTTTATAATAGGCAACAATGCCAGTACCCAGTTTTGCCCAGGACAAGTCTCTTTTTTCTAGTATTGACTGATAGATGTCGGAAGCTTTTTTGAAATCACCGACCTTAATGGCAAGATCTGCCCGTATTTTTAATAACTGAGAACGGATAGCCTGATCATTATCAAATAATAACAGATCACAGTGATAAATTGCCCGTGCCAGATTGCCTTTATCTATTTCCTTTTCTATGACATATAAATATTTTTTCCGTGCTGAACTATTTTCCAGGCGAATTAAGAGTTGCTGGGGATTAAAAGGCTTGGCTAGATGTTCATCTGGTTTGTTTTCAATAGAACTGAGTACAAAACTGGCGGATTGATGCGCTGAAACCATGATAAAAATAGCATTAAATGAGATCAGTTTTTTATGCCTGGCTTCTTCCAGAACTTGCTGCCCATTTTTCCCATCACCCAAATCATAATCACACAGCACAATGTCATACTTCCGTTTTGTCATTGCATCAATGGCAACCTTTCCATTATTGGCTTCAAAAATATATTGAGCTCCAAGTGTTGCCAGCATGTTTTTCATAGCCTTGCGCATCATCGGATAATCTTCAACGACCAGAATAGTTTTATTTTTTATATCTAGCGTCATGCTTGCAAGAATGGGAAATAAACAACTCACTCATTATGGCACAGAATTTTTGTTTGTCTTCGTTTGTATAGTTAGAGTCTGCTCAATAAGTCAGCACGGGTACTCCGTCAATACAAGTCTGATAAAGCGCCGGCTTTTCACAAAGCATGCCAAACCAACCAAAATATTGAAAAATTCTCTGCACCCAATTCTGGGCATTACCATTCTCCTGGTTAAATGGCTGTTCAAAAAAAGCGGGTAGAAGATTATGCCAGACATGTTTTGAAACAGCTAAAAAGGATTGGTAAAACGAACGCCTTTTAACTCCCTTCCATTTTGAAAATCTTCTGAAAAAATTTCGCTCACACCATTTTCAAAAGCAACTGACCAAACCATTGCATCCCAGAAAGACAGCGAGTGCTCATCAACCGCTTTTAAAGCATATTCCACGGTATGAACGGAAGGTAAAATGGTTGGGAAAAGTAATTGCCAGTCTTTGATTTGAGCTTCTGCCTGAGGATGAGTGACTTTACCTTTTCGTGTGGCAGCGGTATAAAATTCTGATAAAGATTGTAATGTCAGCACACAGTCAAAATTTAATGCGCAGTGCTCAATGAGTGAAATAGCGGTCAGTTGTTTTTCCTTTGCATCTTTATCAATGGCATAAATCAAAATATTGGTATCCAGGGAAACTCGTTTATCGTTCATGCAATTCGTCTCTGTTTATACCTTCTCCACTTAAATGAAAACCCTTTTGTTTTAAACGCAATATACGCTGTAAAGCTTCATGCTGAACAGTGTTGAGTTCTTTTTTTTCAGCGATTGAAACCAGTTTTGCAACCGCCTTACCCCGCTTGGTAATAACTATTTCATCCCCTTCATGGAGTGAGGCAATAAATTTAGACAGGTTCTGATTGACTTCACGCAGATTAATAATTTGTTGCATGTCGATTGCCTATGAAAGTAATTGTGGGATGTTCTACAAATTTACTTTTATTCTAGATGAAATGGCTACCATTGGCAATAGGGGGGCGTTAAATTTGTGAGGCTTGTTTTTTAAGTTTGACTAGGAGGCTGTCCGAGAATAGAAAGTCTACTGCGGAAAAGCTGATTTTGGC
>CAZDMC010000034.1:0-10764 GCA_964506335.1 uncultured Methylomarinum sp.
AACTGGAAGAAAAGTGGTTAGTTCCAGTAACTACTTACCAGCAGATGGTAAAAAAGCATAAAAAAAGGAAAGACCAGATGATGGTCACCTTTGTTTCTCAATGCGAAAAGAAAGCACTCAATAAAACCCGACGTGGTGCATTAGTCTTCGACGTTGCCGACCTGATTAAAAACACACTGATACTGCCCTGGGCATTTATCTGTGCCAAAGAAGGCGCAAGCGAACAGGAATTTCGCCAGCAGTGTTTACAAAATTTCACCAAACATAAGGCTGGATGATGGAAAAAACTAATGTGGAGATACCATGCACACGTTTAGAGACAATGCCAATTTATGCAAACGCCGATCCCGCGTCCAAAGCAAAGTTTTCTTGGTCAATAGAACGGATGCTAAAAGATGTAAATCAACAAAACCAATGCCCTTACCCATCAAGCTGTGCGCTTCCAGGCAATACAATGCTTCATCATCTGTTGCCTGAGTTGCTTGCGGCAGGTCTTTAAATAAACCTAAAATTTGATCACGATTATGCAAATAGCCACAAGCCAGCTCACCCCGAATCATCGGATGCATCAGCACTTGATTCTGTTCCAGCAAAGCAACCAAATGCGGTTCTTTTTTGCGCAAGTGACCAACCCAAACAGATGTATCAACCAATACTCTGGACACTATTCAGGCAAAGCCGATTGCCGACGAGACACTGACTCAATATCAGGCTCAGAACCACCCAATAAAGCTAAACGTAAAGCACTTTCGCGCTCAATTAACGCTTTTAAACCCTCGCGCAATAAAGCCGTTTTCTCACGAACACCTGTCAACTCAACCGCTTTTGCATATAAATCATCATCAATATTTAGTGTAGTACGCATAAATAGCTCTCAAAAGCATCAAATACGCCATAATTATATGCCTGTTTTGATGCGTTGTCACCAATACACAGAAAACGGGTTAGCATTATGATGGTCACCTTCGTTTCCCAATGCGAAAAGAAAGCACTCAATAAAACCAGAAGAGTGCTTGATGCTTTTGCTAATCGTATTGGTAACCGCACCTGGCAAACGGTGATTACCAATGAGGGTTTATCGGCGGTGAAAAAATTGTTGCGGAAAACAGCGACTAAAAATACGGCGGTTAGTTGTCATTGGATTCGTAGCCGGAGCAGGAGTGAGCTAGTTTGGTTGGTGGGAAACCGAGATAAATTTAATAGCGATGGTTATGTGCCTGTGAATTGGACACAGAAAGATATGCTGAACACACAGTATGAAAATGACTGGAAATACCTGCCTCTTATCAAAGCGTTGACGGCAGTTTCAGCTCTACTACATGATTGGGGTAAAGCCTCTAAATTATTTCAGGAAAAACTAAAACCTAACAGTAAAAATAAATATAAGGGTGATCCACTGCGCCATGAATGGATTTCCTGTTTGTTACTCAAAGCGCTGATTCAACAAGGTAATCCAAATTCAGATTTGACATGGTTAACAGCTTTATCAGAGGGAAATATCAATGAAGATCAGCTAAAAAAAACTTTAAAGTCGGAAATATTAAAACCACTAGATGAATTACCGATAGCGGCTAAATTAGTTGCATGGTTAATTGTTTCTCATCATCGCTTACCTGCATATTCCACCAATAGAGAAACTATAAGAAAAGAATGGTTAGGTGTTGAATCACAGTCAATTGATGATGTTTTAAAAAGAATCACTCAAACATGGGGCTATGAGAACCGACAAGATGAAAAAGAATATATAAAACGTGTTGATGCCTGTTTTGAATTTCCTAATGGGTTAGTTAGTGAGTCGAATGCCTGGATAAAGCAGGTAAAGAAATGGTCAAAGAAGCTACATGAATGTATGCCTTTAGTTGAATCATCGATGCAGGACGGTAGCTTTCGGCTTGTTCTTCATCATGCAAGATTATGTTTAATGTTGGGTGATCATAATTATTCCTCAAAAGATGCTGATGCAACTTGGAAAGAGTCTATTGGGCTTTATGCTAATACCGATAACGACAGTAACTTCAAACAAAAACTAGATGAACATTTAGTCGGTGTTGCAAAACAAGCGATAGAAAACGCCCATTTATTACCAAGATTTGAAACAGATCTCCCGCCTGCAAATGATATAAAAGGACTTAGAGCAGTCACCCCATCTGCTTTTCGGTGGCAAAATAAAGCGGTTACTCAAATAATACAATGGAAAAAACTACAATCTAAAGAAATTAAAGGTTTTTTTGCCGTTAATATGGCAAGTACGGGTTGTGGTAAAACCTATGCCAACGCAAAAATCATGCAAGCCTTGTCTGTTAGTGGAAAAAGCTTGCGCTATATACTGGCATTAGGGTTAAGAACCTTAACATTACAAACAGGTGATGAATATCGAGACCGAATTGGCTTAGATGATTCTGAACTGGCGGTTTTAATCGGTTCTAAAGCGGTTGCAGATCTACACAATCAAGCCAAAGCCGAAGAAAACCAATTTTCCACTGAATCCAGCGGTTCCGAATCACAACAATCATTATTAGATGAATCTATTGATTATGATTGCCATATACCTGAAGAAGGACTAGCCACAGTTTTACGCAAAGAAAAAGATCGAAAGTTTTTATACGCGCCAGTGCTGGCTTGCACTATAGATCATATGATGGCAGCCACGGAAACTAAACGTGGAGGGCGTTATATTTTGCCTAGTTTGCGGCTGATGTCATCTGATCTTGTGATTGATGAAATTGATGATTTTACAGGGTCTGATTTAATCGCCATTGGTAGACTAATTCATCTGGCAGGCATGTTAGGGCGAAAAGTGATGATCTCGTCAGCGACCATTCCTCCTGATTTAGCAGAAGGTTACTTTAATGCCTACAAAAAAGGCTGGCAACTGTATTGTTTGAGTCGTGAAGTTGAAAACAGCATAGGCTGCGCCTGGATAGATGAATTTAAAACTGAAGTAACCACCATCAATAGTCAACAAAGTGAACAAGCTATTGATAGTTATCGGCTACACCATACACAATTTATTAACAAACGAGTAGCAAAATTAAAACAGCAGGTTGCTAAACGTAAAGCGCATATTATCGAATGCCAGACCAGTATGGATGATGTTGAGTCTGACGATGAAAAAAGCCAACAAGCGCAGTATTTTTCACATATTAAACAAGCCGTTATTGAAAAGCATAGACAGCATCATACCATCGATAAACAAACAGAAACTGCCGTGTCGTTTGGCGTGGTTAGAGTGGCTAACATTTCACCCTGTATCGCTCTAACCCAATATTTACTAAAAGCTGAATATCCAGAAGACATACAGGTTAGAGTGATGGCTTATCACAGTCAGCAAATATTGTTATTACGACATAAACAGGAGCAACATTTAGATGCGGTGTTGAAACGTAAAGAAAAACAAGGCGAACAGCCAAAGGCATTTACCAATCCCGTTATTCGAAAGCATCTTAATAAAAACACAACGAAAAACCTTATTTTTATTCTGGTGGCAACCCCAGTTGAAGAAGTCGGGCGAGATCATGATTTTGACTGGGCAATAGTCGAACCATCTTCTTATCGTTCAATTATCCAGCTTGCAGGGAGGGTGCGCAGACACCGTGATGGTGAAGCTGAGCAGGCAAATATTGCCCTGATGCAATATAACTGGAAAGCCTATAAAGACAATGATAGAGAGGGAGAAAAATATTTTAATCATCCTGGCTATGAAGAAAAATTAAATTTAGAAACGCATAATTTAGCAGAGCTAATTGATAGCACGGTGATAGAAAAATGTTTAGATGCAATACCAAGAATACAAAAAAACACCACACTAAATGGTAGTGCTTCTTTAATTGATTTAGAACATATCGTTATCCAGTCAGACCTGGCCAGCTATAAACGTTTTGGGCCAGAGTCCTTACAAGGCTATTTAACAGGTTCATGGTTTTTAACCGCACTGCCTCAATACCTAAACCCATTTCGAAAAAGCGAAGCCAGTATCAATCTGTTTTTAACTTATGATGAGGAAACAGAGTGCTGTTACTTTGCAGAAAAAGATGATAAAGGTCAGCCCATTAATCGTGAACTAATACTCAGGATTCAGCAATGTAATCTGTCTGATGAGTACACTGAAAATTTATGGTTAGAACGAAATTATCAAGATTTATTAGCTGAATACGCAGAACGGCAAGAAATCAGCAAAAAACGGATTTCATTACGTTTTGGCGAGTTGAATTTTGTACAAAGGGATAATGCTGAATATAAATATAATGATCAATTTGGGTTAAGAATAAAGAAATAAATATAGACAAAACCCAGCCACACAAGTGTAACTGGGTTTCTAAGCTGCCTGTGCGGCAGTGAACAGTTTAGTTAGTTAATACATTTCTAAGCTACCTATTCGGTAGAGCTAGTAGTATATATGCTACACTTAAATACTGCTAATTTATTTTAGTTAATTTATACAGGTTGATATTTTTCTTGGTTAGGTGTACTCTGCCAGCTTATATCTATAAGTCCAGACAAAATGACTATGAGAAAAAAATATACGATGGTTGAGAAAGAGGTAATAACAATAGAAAAAACCAGAGAATATACTTTGTCTGAAAATGATGAAGAAAATACAGCGCCAAGAAATTTTGCTTATGTATTATTGAAATATTTCATTTTGTGTATGAAGACGTTTATGCCTAAAAATTTAAAGGAGTAAAACATGCTAGATCCTGCCATTTCAAGTTTCTTTGAAGAGAGAAAAGAAGCATGGTTGAAAAAAAAGATAAAATCATCAATGCAACAAGATGAAATTAAAACACTTCAATTAGAATGTGATGAAGTCTTTTCCTTAGAGGAGTGGCTGCCTAATGCTGCAAGAAGGTCTGGACAAATATCAATTGCTACCCACCCTTGTACCTTTAGCCATCCTAGTGCAAGAAAAAATAAAAATGGCTATGTTAGCTCCATTATTGCAAAAACAGTACGCACAAATGATGGATTTCTAAAAACGGGAAATGTAAGTGTGGAGTCCGATGCTTTAGGTAATGCCGCTGCACTGGATGTATACAAATTCCTAACCTTACAAATGGCAGATGCTGTGCCACTACTGGAGCATATTCAACAAGATTCAGAGCTTGCCACACAACTACTAAAAATAAACAGTGCAACTTACCAACAGTTAAAAGCTGATTTTTTAGCTATGGTAGAAAGTAGTGACGAAAATATAACCAGTTCTAAAATAAAACAGGTTTATTTCCCTGTGGCTGATGATTACCATCAACTATCAATACTCACAAACTCAGGTTTAATGTATCAACTGAGAGCAAGAATTGATCACCTGCGTTTTTCTGATGAGGTGAAACAGTTAAGAGAATTCAAACGTAAAAATGAATTTAGTCAACATGGATTTTCTGAACTTTACAACCTGACAACCATTGCTTACGGAGGAACTAAACCACAGAATATTAGTGTGCTTAATAACAAGAATGGCGGTAAAGTTCATTTATTACAGTCGCTCCCTCCTGGTATTCAAAAGCGCAGTACACATTTCCCCAAAACAAACTTTTTTACCGAGTCTTTTCGCTATCGAGACTACCGTGATGTATTACAAGCCCTGCATAAAATTTTAAAAACAAATTACAACAATATTAATATTAGAGAGGGTCGAGATTATCGCATCCAAGAGTTAATGGATCGTCTGATCGATAAAATGTGGGCAGTGCGTTCAATCTCAAATGAACAATACCACCCAAAAACATCCAAACTAAAGCCCCATCAAAAAATATGGCTGAGTGAAGAAATAAGACTAGAACGGGAGGAGTCCGATATTTGGTTAGATAAGCTGACAAAAGAAATCTCAAGCTGGATTATTCGCTCTTATGAAAAAATGTTGGGTAAACAGGCAATTAAACTAGGCAAGGAAGAGTTACAAAAAATAGCTGAAATTGTAGAGCAGAACAAGGAGGCATTAAGATGATAGGCGATATTAAACAATTAATATTAATTCCACACATTAAAGTACACAATGCCAATGCTTTATCCAGTCCGTTTACCATTGGTTTTCCAGCGATGACTGCCTGGCTGGGGGCAACACATGCCTTGCAGAGAAAACTAAACCAGGCAGGTTTTGAGCAATTAACGTTTATTGCCACTGCAGTGATTAGCCACCAATGTAATTTACAAACCCATAAAGGTGTAGGTGATTATGTACACTCAATTATTGGAACAGGTAATCCGTTAGATAAAACTGGGGCAAGATCGGCTTTTATAGAAGAAGCGCGCTGTCATTTAGATGTCTCACTGCTAATCGAGTACAAAGGCGTATCGAAAGATGATGAAGATCGATTATTGGATAAAATTACTCACTGTTTAACCGCTAACATGAAAATAGCGGCCGGTGATATTTTCAGCTTTAATCCGCCCGTAGCCAATCGCTTGGCAGAAGGTGAAGACAAAGATTTGCGCCGACTTACTCGTCAATTAATGCCGGGATACGCCATTATAGAACGCAGAGAGCTGATGCAAGATGCAATGCAACAAGGACAAGATGCGATGGAAGCTTTATTGGATTATCTTGCCATTCATCATAGCTGTGAACAAGATGATGAGGGCAGAGTAACCTGGTCAAGCAAACGCAAAACAGCGGGCTGGATAGTGCCTATTGCCACAGGATTTCATGGCATTGCTGGTTTAGCAGAAGCAAAAAACCAACGTGACCCAGATATGCCCCATCGCTTTGTAGAAAGCATAGTGACCTTGGGGGAATTCAAAATGCCCCATCAAATCAAATCAATTAACGAAATTCTTTGGCAATACCAGATAGAAATAGAAAAAAATCTTTATTTATGTCAACAAGTTAATCAATCATATTAAAAGGAAAACATCATGCCTAAAAAAGAAAATATTGCATCGGTACTCGCGTTCGAGAAAAAACTAGTCCCATCGGATGGTTATTTGTATGGGTCAAAGTGGAGTGATAGAGAAAATGCCACTGCACTCAAATTAATTGAAAAGTCAGTTAGAGGCACAATATCAAACCGCTTAAAAAAAGCGATTCAAGATGATCCCGCAAAACTCAATGCCGAAGTAGAAAAAGCCAACCTACAAACGGTGGATGTATGTGCCTTAGGAGTCGATCAAGATACGTTAAAACTGCACTTCACTTTAAAAGTGTTAGGCGGCGTACAGCAACCCTCCGCTTGTAATAATGCGCTGTTCAAACAAAGCTATACCAAGGCTGTAACAGATTATATTGAAAGAGAACAATTTACTGAATTAGGACGTCGATATGCAATGAATCTGGCAAATGCTCGGTTCTTGTGGCGCAATAGAGTGGGCGCAGAAAATATAGAAGTCAGTATTAAAGCCATAAACAAAGGCAGCGAACAGGAGTGGACGTTTGATGCAGTAACTTTTAGTACCCGAAGCTTTCTGTCAGATGATGAAAAAGTAAACTCATTAGGTAATAGAATTGCCCAAGCACTTGCCAGCACAGATGATTTTTTAATGCTGGAAATAAATTGCTACGTGCAAATAGGCAAAGCCCAAGAGGTCTACCCAAGTGAAGAGCTAGTGCTTGATAAAGGCAAAGGTGCGAAAAGTAAAATTCTTTATCACGTTAATGATATTGCCGCCATGCATTCACAAAAAATAGGCAATGCATTACGCAGTATTGATACTTGGTATCCTGAATTTGATGACTTAGAAACCAGTGCTGGCCCCATTGCAATAGAACCCTATGGTGCAGTCACTAACTTGGGAAAAGCTTATCGAACACCAAAAGATAAACAAGATTTTTATACCTTTTTTGATAATTTTGCCCGAGGTGGGAAATTAGACCGTATTGAGGACGAGCATTATGTAATGGCAATTTTAGTGCGTGGTGGTGTGTTTGGTGAGAGTGATAAATAAAGGAGCAGGTATGAAATACTATCAAGACATCACAATAATGCCAGATGCAGAGGCCAACTTAGGTTTCCTTTGGCAAAAGGTTTATCAACAAGTACATTTAGGATTAGTCGAAAACAAAATAGCTGAAAATCAATCGGCTATTGCTGTTTCATTCCCAGAATATGGTGATGAATTTTTTCCTCTTGGTGACAAGCTCCGTTTATTGGCGAATGAAGAAGCATTGTTAAAACAGCTTAATATTGAAAAATGGTTATCTAGGTTAATGGATTACACGCACATAAAGCCGATTAAAGAAGTGCCTGTTACGGTGAATAAATTTGCTTGTTTTAAGCGTAAACAATTCAAAAGCAATCTTCTAAAAGAAGCGCAAAGAAGAGCAAAGTATAAAGGTGAATCAATAAACGCTGCGTTAGAGCATTTTAAACACTACCAAACTGAAAGCTCATTGCCTTTTATTAGTATGAGTAGTTTATCAATGGAAGGCGATATTTCTTTAAATCGAAATTTTAAGTTATTTATTGAAAGAAAGATTAGCAGTGAACAGAAGTCAGGCACTTTTAATTGTTACGGCCTAAGCAAAACAGCCACAGTCCCTTGGTTTTAATAAACACAGATACCCGGCATATGCTTTACATATACCGACCTGTGGACTAATATGCATATGATAGACATAGGTCAAAAACATGAGGTTATTATGCGCATCGTATCTATTTTTAAAAATGGTAAAAACCAGGCAGTAAGAATCCCTAAAGACATGGAATTTGAGGGTGTTAGTGAGTTGGAGATTATTAAGCAAGGGGATACCATTATCCTGCGTCCAAATCGCCCGGACTGGTTATCCCTTAGTGACCATGAAAAAGCAGAGGATGATTTTCTGTCAGAGCGACCAACTGTAATATCAGACCAGGGCAGGTTTTAGTGGCAAACCAGACATACATGCTGGATACCTGTATTTGCAGTTTTATTATGCGCGAACACCCCGTAAGCGTCTTGCAAAGGTTACAGACTGAAGTTGTCAAACAAAACCGAATAGTCGTTTCTGCTATCACCTATGCTGAGATGCGATACGGTGCTATTGGTAAAAAAGCATCACCAAAACATTCATCATGGGTGGATGAATTCGTTCAACGACTTGATGATGTGCTTGCCTGGGATGTAACTGCCGTGGATGCCGCTACGATAGTTAAAAAACAGTTAAATGATGTTGGCAAACCAATTGGAGAGAATGACATTGCAATCGCAGGTCACGCCATCGCACAAAACTGTATTCTAGTGACCAATAATACTCGTGAATTTAAGCGCGTAGAAAATCTTAAATATGAAGACTGGGTGAATTAGTATGACCAGCCAAGGTCTATCCGAAAATCGCAAGCAGAAGATCTGTTTAATTTGGATACTGGCAAAACATAGAGCTGCCTTAAAGTAAAAGCCTCGTATCTGGAGCCTTCGTCAGCTACAGATTAAGAATAACAGCAACTGCATCCTGATTTTAAGCCGCCTTAATTGTAGCAATCTGCTACAATTAAGGCGCGATCTAAACAGGAGCAACTATTATGGCAAAAGCCACCTCCCCCATTCGTTTACAGGCCGAGCTCATGCATGCCGCAGCCTTGTCGGGAAAACGTTATCACCGTAGCACGGCTGAGCAGATTGAATATTGGGCTGATATAGGGCAGCGCATTTCTTCTTTTATCGACCCAGACACTTTGCTTTCTGTAAAATCCGGGCTGGCAAAAATTACAGTCGAACCTGTTCACGCCACGCCCATCGATCCAGCAAGCGTTTTTCAATCATTAGAAACCGACCGTCAATCAGGGTCGTTGTCGAAATCTGTCAGCACTGGCAAGCTGAGGTATCAAGTATCGGAAGAGCACCCTGGCTATCTCGTACAGATTGATAAACAAGATAACGCGACCACTGGGAAGTTTGAAAATGGGGCATTTATTCCATTTGATAAATCAACCCGTTGAATAATAAAAAACAGCTATGGGTACTGGCTGGCGGTAATGGCGCGGGCAAAAGTACGTTTTATCATTTGTATCTTGAGCCATTGGCTATGCCTTTCATCAACGCCGATATTCTCGCGAACTACCTTTACCCTGATGCAGCAGAATCACACAGCTACGATGCCGCTATTATCGCCTCACACATGCGTACCCAACTACTCCAGGAAGAACGTACCTTCTGTTTTGAAACCGTGTTTTCACATCCATCTAAAATTGATTTTGTCGCGCAGTCAAAAACCATGGGTTATGAAATTATTCTGATTTACATCCACTTGCAAAACGCATCATTAAATCAAGCCCGTGTCGCACAAAGAGTCAGCGAAGGCGGACACAGTGTTCCTGACGAAAAAGTCATTAATCGCATACCCCGCACAATGCAAAATATTCAAAAAACCGTCGCTTTATGTGATTTTGTTTATCTTCTGGATAATTCATTTTTGAGCGATCCATTTAAACAAATCGCAAGGATAAAGCACGGGGATGTTAAACAAACGCAACCGCTACCACAGTGGGCAAGCGAAATACTGCAAGAAATATTAAAATAACCAAAGTTTTTTCACGCTCTTTTACAACCAGGAAAATCAATACCTTACAAAACCATCATTTTTTTTGGTATTTAAGCTAATTTTAGAATAAGTGATTGTTATTGTTATTTTTTACTTGAGTTATACTCAGTTCACTGCCGCACAGGCAGCTTAGAAAGTGGCAGCAGCAGCACTTGAACCCGTGGCGGCGTTCACTGCCGCACAGGCAGCTTAGAAAATTTGTAAAAGATGGATCATTATATTCAGTATGTTCACTGCCGCACAGGCAGCTTAGAAAAGAAAAAATTAAATAAGAGAAGTGTTGGGAGTGTTCGCTGCCGCACAGGCTGCTGAGA
>CAZDMC010000035.1:0-2724 GCA_964506335.1 uncultured Methylomarinum sp.
AGCTTCCCCTCGCTACGACTTCTATTCTCGGACAGCCTCCTAGCTTCAAATACGCCAAATAGATACGAAAATTCTTACAATGTTAACAGGTTTTAATCTTTAATTTTATTTATTCAATTTCTTTTTTGCCCTGGGGTGAGTCCGATCATAAACATCAGCCAAATGTTGAAAGTCCAGATGGGTATATATTTGGGTGCTACTGATATTGCTATGGCCTAATAACTCTTGAACCGCTCTTATATCCTGGCTGGATTCCAATAAATGACTGGCAAAAGAATGTCTTAACATGTGAGGATGTACATGTTCGGGTAAGCCCATTTTTTTACACCATCTATCTAATCGGAGCTGGATACTACGCTGACCCAGGCGATGCCCTTTTTTTGAGGTAAAAAGCGCGGTTTCATCGGTTGAACTACGAAAATCGAGCCATTTTTTAATCGCTGCTATGGCTTTTCGACCGACAGGAAGATCTCTTTGTTTACCCCCTTTTCCTGACTGAACACGTAAAGATCGCTCAGATAAATCAAGATCTTCAATATTGATTGCCGCCAGTTCGCTTAACCGCAATCCTGATGAATAAAACAGTTCAAACATGGCCAGATCTCTTATTTCCAGCATTGAATCAGCCGCAGCTTCCAACATGCCAGTGAGCTGGTCGACATCAAGTAATTTGGGTAATTTTCTTGGCTGTTTAGGTGCTCTAATATGAGTAGCAGGATTGATTTTGAGCTGATGCTGTTTTAGCAGGTAATTATAGAAACTGCGGATAGCTGAGAGTTCACGCTGTAATGATTTACTACTGATGCCTTTTCTGTGCCGATTAGCGATGTGATTGCGAATATCCACAGCTTGAACATCAGCCCAAAACGCTAACTCCTTATTGACGCAATACTGTGATAATTGAGACAAATCACGCTGATAACTGCTGAGTGTATGCTTAGATGCTCTTTTTTGAAACTGCAGATATTGAAAGAAAGCATTGAATTGCTGTTGTGCTTGTTGATGCATAAGATTAAAAGGGCAGGTTCAAGGTGAAAGGTGAAAAACAAGGGCTGTTGTTCTTGCTCTTTTGTACCTTTTACCTTGCACCTTGAACCTGCCCTTTTAATCTAAAAGAGCAATCAACCGGGTACCAATCACTTCAGCCATCTGAGTCAGAAATAAATCGCCCATACTATGATGAAAGCGGGATTCATCCCGACTGCCTATGGCAATAATGCCTTCTAGCTTGGTAAATACCATAGGAATAATGGCACATGATTTAACGCTCAGAGCCTGCTCAGCAAAAAGAAATTTAGCCTGAGCCAAGGTAGGTCGGCCACAGCTAGATTGGTTTGAAGCTAATATCTCTCTAAAATGTTGCAGATTGTCATCCTCGTTATTAATAAAAAAAGGGCTTGCAGGGGCATTGTTATTTTTGATCACTCGCAAAGCCACAAAATCGGTTAAAAAATAGTCTGCAAATACTTTTTCAAGATTAGCACTGACCTCTTCTATTGTTTTTGCTTCCATTAATGCCAGGGTTAATTTATGCATCCGATTAAGTGAGGTATCATTTTCTCTGGCTATCTCAATTAAAGCATTGAGTTGACTTTCCAGTTCGTGGTGTTTGCTTCTGAACAATTCCAGCTGTTTTGATACCAGAGAAACTGCATTACCAGTGGGATGAGGAATACTCAAGTTTTCTAATAAGCCTAAATGATCATGAAAAAACTCAGGGTGTTTTTGTAAATAATCTTCAACCTGCACCGAATCAAGTTCATGTTCAGTTTGCTCTACAGGCTTATTTTCATTACTCATAGTTTAATGTGTCCTTCAAAAACAGCATTTGCTGAGCCTTTCATAAATACAGCGTGGCCTCGGCCTGACCAATTAATCGCTAAGCTTCCACCTGGCAATTCCA
The DNA here is from genome assembly GCA_964506335.1 of uncultured Methylomarinum sp. GTDB lineage: Bacteria > Pseudomonadota > Gammaproteobacteria > Methylococcales > Methylomonadaceae > QPIN01. The sequence continues at coordinate 1,904 of CAZDMC010000035.1, forward strand.
CCTGGATTTCTTTTTTGTCCAAAAGCTGTTGTTCAATACCAATAACCACCGCTGCACAGGCACCACTGCCACAGGCCAGAGTCTCTGCGGCACCGCGTTCATAGACTCTCAGTTTTATATGTTGGCGATTTATCACTTGCATAAAACCAATATTAGCCCGTTCTGGAAAAAAAGGATGGTTTTCTAATAATGCCCCCCATTCCGATACCGGCGCTGTTTGTATATCATCCACTTGAATGACAGCATGAGGATTACCTATGGAAACTGCACCAAAGCTTATATTACTGTCGTTAGTGGCCAGTTGGTAGTAGCGTGATTCTAACTCAGCAGACAAAGGAATTTCTCTCGGCAAATGTCTGGGAATACCCATATTTACTGTAATTAAACCGTCTTGCTCAAAACTTAATAATAATTGCCCTGAATGGGTATCGACGATTATTTCATCTTTGTCAGACAACTTATTGTTACGCACAAATTGAGCAAAACAACGCGCACCATTACCGCATTGCCCTACTTCACACCCATCTGCATTAAAAATACGGTATTTGAAATCAGCCGTTTCAGTGCTGGCTTTTTCTACTAATAATAATTGATCACAGCCTATCCCAAAATGTCTATCAGCAATAGATTTAATCTGTTCTGTGGTTAATGAGATTGTCTGGTTTATAGCGTCAATAACAACAAAGTCGTTGCCTAATCCGTGCATTTTTGTAAACTTGATCATTTTATAAAGCAGTGTGGTATTGGAGAGCAGGTAAAAGGTAAAAGGTAAAAGGTAAAAGATAGGGTTTTGCGATATATTGATTATTACAAGTTGTACT
>CAZDMC010000035.1:2824-9885 GCA_964506335.1 uncultured Methylomarinum sp.
AGGTAAAAGGTAAAAGATAGGGTTTTGCGATATATTGATTATTACAAGTTGTACTGGAGCTATTGCCCAAACTGATTTATTCGATTAAAGCCTGCTGTAGTTCTTGCGCTGACTGCGGTCTGTTTTCAGCTTCTATTTCCATTGCCCAATCTATGGCTTTCAATAAATATTCAGGGTATTTGCCTTTAAAACTTTTAACAGCAGGGACTATGACCTCATTTGATGCTCTATCAGGAGAAGGAACAGGGGCTCTGCCTTCCAGGCAGGATCGCATACTTGCGCCTACAGCATATATGTCAGACCAGGGGCCTAATTTACCTTGCACAGAATATTGTTCAACAGGCGAAAAACCTTTGGTCAGTACTTTTGTCCGAGGACTCTTAGCCTCATCAGGATATTTTCGAATCGCACCAAAATCGAGCAATAAGGGGTCGTTCTCAGCACGGATAAGAATATTACTAGGCTTTATATCTAAATGAATCATTTGTTGTTGGTGAATAACGCCTATTCCTGTCAACAGGGCATTAAAAACATCCACCAGAAACTGCCCGGTAATATCTAAACACTTCCTTTTAATCACTTTATCTAAGGTAATCCCGTAATCATAGGTCATCACCATATATACGGTATCATTGGCCTGAAAAAAATTGATCACATCAACAATATTTTGATGCTTTAATTTTGCTAAAACCTTGGCTTCTTCAAAAAAAAGCGCTCTTCCCTGTGCAAATAAAGCCCTGGTATCCTCACTATTGGCAACCACGACATTATTCCAGGTACGATGAGCCAGTTTACGCGGCAAATATTCCTTAATTGCAACTTGTATCTGATCAACCGTTTGCCTGGCAAGATAAACAGAACTAAAGCCGCCATGAGCCAGTTCCCGTTCAATCATGTACTGGTCTATAATAGTACCTGATTGCAGGTAATTCCATTCATTAGGATATGTTTCCGGATCGTAATATTCAGCCATTTATGATCTAATTTCGCCAGTGCGAAGCATAACAAATATAGGTTAAACAAAATGATAAAGAGTATGACTGCTTTTGCCAGTAGCGAAGCAACAATAGATAGCTTAACAGTAAATTGCGAATTACGTTCTGTTAATCATCGCTACTGTGATATTTCATTTAAGTTGCCAGAGCGATTGCGATTTACTGAAATAGAGATTCGTTCGATTATGAGCGCTATTCTTAAGCGCGGAAAAATTGAATGTTCATTAAGCTATAAAAAAAACGTCAGTGGTGGGCAATTTTTCACTATCAATGAAAGCGCAGTTAAAGCTTTAATAGAAGCAACAGGTAAAATTGAGGATCAGATGCATTCAACACAGACATTTTCTGCCCTTGAGGTATTAAATTTCCCTGGCATACAGCAAGAAGCTGAAAGTAATAAACCGGTTTTACTGCAAGGTATTATTGATTTAGTAGCCTATACGCTAAAACAAATGATTCTCAACAGAGAAAGAGAAGGTGCCCAATTAGCCATTCTGATAGAACAGCGCTGTCAACAAATTCAAAACCTGGTTGTTGCTGCCAACAAAAGATTGCCCAGTGTCCTTGAACAGATAAAAAGTAAAATAACAAATCGCATCACAGAAATTGTTGCTGAACCTGATTTTGATCGCCTGGAGCAAGAAATGGTTTTTCTGACTCAAAAACTGGATGTTGCTGAAGAACTGGATCGATTGGATACCCATGTCAAAGAAGTGCTTAATGTTCTAAAACTACAGGAACCGGTAGGACGGCGGCTGGATTTTTTAATGCAAGAAATGAATCGTGAAGCCAATACCTTAGGCTCTAAATCAGCAGACAAAGAAATGACAAAAATATCAATTGATCTTAAAGTATTCATTGAGCAAATGCGTGAACAAATTCAAAATATAGAGTGATTTTAATTTAATTTACAGTCTTCAACTTTTAAAAAATCACTCTACAAATATTTTCAGAGCCATCCATGAATAAAGGTACACTTTATATAATTTCCGCCCCATCCGGCGCAGGAAAAACCAGTCTGGTTAAACAACTAGTCACTGATTTAGAACGGATCACTGTATCAGTTTCGCATACCACGCGAAAAATGCGCGATGGCGAATGCCATGAAAAAGACTATTTTTTTATTTCGATTGATGACTTTAAAAAAATGATTGCTGAATATGCTTTTTTAGAGAATGCACAAGTTTTCGATAATTTTTATGGAACAGCCCGCCAGTCTGTGGAAACCATGCTGAATAAAGGGCTTGATGTCATTTTAGAAATTGACTGGCAAGGTGCCCAACAAGTAAGGAAAATGCTTCCTGAAAGTATTTCTATCTTTATACTGCCTCCGTCAATAAGCATATTACAACAAAGATTAGAAAACAGAGGGCAGGACAGTAAAGAAACCATAGAACGCAGAATGAATGATGCTATCAACGAACTGAAGCATTTCAAAGAATTTGATTACTTAATTGTAAACAATGATTTTAAAAAAGCATTGGCAGAAATAAAGAGTATCGTAATAAGTCAGCGATTAGTAAAGAACAGGCAATTAAATACATTGCAAACTTTTTTGGATACTCTTATAAACCAGTAAAGCCTGTTTCAGCCAACACTAACATCCACCGCAGCACTGGAAATCCTCCTTTACCTCTTAAACTCCATCTGCTGTGCTGTGTCCGCACCTCAAGATAGCAACTCGCAACGACATTGAAAAAACATAAAAAAACAAGATATTGCATCCCATAATTCAGACTTTGGGAGATGTCTATAACTTATTGGATCTAGCATATAATTGTAGTTTTTTCAGACGTCTGAAAAATCACAATAATCTAAAAATATAAATATCTGCTTCAATAAAGGCAAGCTGTAATGGTATAGTTGTACTCAACATGGTTACAAATACAGGTTTTTAGCGTATAAATTTTGCCTATAAAGGAAGTTGAAAAGGATCTGTTCAGGCGCAGAAATTTTGCCAATAGCAAGGCTTTCAAATAGACATATAGCAAACTTGCAATTATTTTCAGCAAAACTTTCACGTTTTATTTGCCCCTGGCACACCTTGAATTGTAAATACACCGTCTACCGGCAACACCATAACGATAGAAAGTCACATCCGTAACCATGGGAATAGACCCCTAATCACAACAAAACAATGTGGCTAGAAAGTGATTGAAAAACCTTTCAAGTACTTTCTAGACGCATTTTTTCTAAATTCAGGAGCGTTATAAATGACCAAAGAAGTCGTCGATACATCCAGACGCCAATTTCTGACAAGAGCACTTACTGTTGTTGGTGCTGTTGGCACAGGATACTTGGCAGTTCCTTTTATCTCTCAAATGCAACCCAGTGCACGAGCAATGGCTGCTGGAGCCCCCGTAGAAGTTGATATTAGCAGAATTGAACCCGGCCAGTTAATACGTGTAGCATGGCGAGGAAAACCAGTCTGGGTATTATCAAGAACGCCTGAAGTGCTTAAAATTTTAGAAAATGATACCGCAAAATTAGCTGATGCCAATTCTGCTAATTCTGAACAACCTGAAGAAAGTAGCAACGGCTATCGTTCAATCAAACCTGAAATATTTATTGCAGTAGGTCTTTGCACACATCTAGGCTGCTCTCCTACGTTTAGACCTGAAACTGCCCCCAATGATCTTGGCGATGACTGGAAAGGTGGTTTTTTCTGCCCCTGTCATGGCTCTGGCTTCGATTTGGCAGGACGTGTTTTTAAATCGGTTCCAGCACCGACTAATCTGGTAGTACCCCCCTATCGTTATATTACAGACACACAAATAATCATTGGTGAAGAACCTAAAGAGGTCCGCGCATGAAGAACAAAGTAATGAATGCTTGCACCAATGGATTAAAAAACAGCATAAATGTTAGTTCCGACTGGGTACTCAAACGTTTCCCTTTGTCAAAATTGTGGAACGACCATATGGCACAATATTATGCGCCGAAAAACTTCAATTTCTGGTATTTCTTTGGCTCTTTAGCTCTATTGTTATTAGCTAATCAAATCATTACCGGTATATTACTCACCATGAACTATAAGCCAGATGCAAAATTGGCTTTTGATTCAGTTGAATATATTATGCGCGATGTTAATTGGGGCTGGTTAGTGCGATACATGCACTCAACGGGTGCCTCTGCCTTTTTTATCGTGATTTATCTGCATATGTTCAGAGGTATGATCTACGGTTCCTACAAAAAACCGAGAGAACTGGTCTGGATTTTCGGCATGTTACTGTTTGTATGTTTAATGGCCGAAGCATTTATGGGGTACCTGTTACCTTGGGGGCAAATGTCTTATTGTGGAGCACAGGTTATTATCTCTCTGTTCAGCGCTATCCCGGTAATTGGCGAGGATTTATCCCTCTGGGTTAGGGGTGACTATGTTATTTCAGACGCCACACTGAATCGCTTTTTTGCACTTCATGTTATTGCAGTACCTTTAGCACTGATTATCTTAGTGTTCCTACACATTATTGCCTTACATGAAGTAGGTTCTAATAATCCTGATGGCATTGAAATTAAAGAATCTAAAGACCCTTGGGGACATCCGGTGGATGGTATTCCCTTTCATCCTTATTACACGGTAAAAGACCTTGTCGGTGTTGGCGTATTTTTATTCTTTTTTGCCACCGTCATTTTTTATATGCCGGAAATGGGTGGGTATTTTCTGGAACCTGCTAACTTTATACCGGCTGATCCTCTAAAAACGCCTGAGCATATTGCACCTTTATGGTATTTCACCCCATTTTATGCCATTTTACGAGCCATCCCTGATAAATTCATGGGGGTTATTGCTATGGGTGGCTCTATTGTTGTGTTATTTCTGCTGCCTTGGCTGGATAGGTGTGAAGTAAAGTCTATACGCTACAGAGGCGGTATTTTCAAAAAATCATTTGCTTTGTTTATTATCAGTTTTATTGTTTTAGGATACTTGGGAACTCAACCTGCAACACCAGGCTATACCATGCTGGCTCGTGTGTTTACAGCCATCTATTTTGGGTTTTTCTTATTACTGCCTTTTTACACGCCTTTTGAGAAAACCAAACCGATTCCCCAAAGAGTGACACATGAAAGCAGTGTTGAGGAAGATTATGCGGCCTTAGTTGAAACTTTTGATAAGATGACGATCAAGCAAGAACCCATCCAAACAAACTGGGGAGTCACGTTGACACCTATTAAGCCCGATAAAAAAGGCATTACTCAGGTATTAATTCGATTGGTAAAAAAACTAAAAGAGAGTCTGGATTGATTATGAAAAAAATTATTTACACTTTTTTACTGTTATTGCCATTCAGCGTTTTCGCCAGTGGTATTAAATTACAGAGCGTCGATATAGATTTATCCGACTTCAAATCAATGCAAAAAGGGGCAAAACATTATGTGACTTATTGCCTGGCTTGCCATTCCCTCAAGCACATGCGGTACAAACGTATTGCCATGGATTTGGAAATTGATGAAGATACTCTTCTTGATGAAATTGCTCCAGAAGGCGCAGGTATTTACGACCAAATGCATACTGCAATGGATAAACGCGATTCCAGTAAATGGTTTGGAACAACACCGCCTGATCTATCCTTAGTTGCACGTTCAAGAGGGCCAGACTGGATTTACTCTTACTTAAAAGGCTTCTATACAGATAAAAGCAAACCTTTCGGGGTTAACAATACGGTCTTTAAAGATGTAGGTATGCCTAATATGTTATGGAATTTACAAGGCATACAGACACCGACTTATACTTCAGTGAAAGGTCAGGAAGTTATTGCATTTTTAAAAATAACAGAAAAAGGCAGTTTATCCTCCAAAGAATTTGACACTATGGTTACTGAGCTTGTTAATTTTCTTGTTTATGTGGGTGAACCTGTGCAACTGAAACGAAAAACCATGGGTAAATACGTTTTACTATTTTTCTTGATGTTTTCTGTGATTGCTTATTTACTAAAAAAAGAATACTGGAAAGACATAGAACACTAATCGCTATATTTTTGGTCTGTGATGCTCGTATATACTTCGCGCGGTCACGACTGCGGTTTTCTAACGGCTGATTCTTGCCGATAGCTGCGTTGCTGAAACAGTTGCATAGCCTGCTATGCGCCCGTTTCAGCGCCTTGCTATCAACAAGAATCAACACGTTATAAATTCCGCATCCGTGACCGCGCGGAGTATAACTACGAGCATCACGCTCGATTATTCTTCCCGCTAAAAATAAAACTTCATCCTCTGGTATAGAGAAATACCTGGCAATTAATCCATCCCAATAAAAAATGTAGCTATGCTATAATGACCTCGTTTAAATCAGCACTATAGAGGTTGTGTTTCGTGACAAATATCACTGCTCGCAAGTCAGTAATGACTCTTTTTACCTCACCTACCTGTGCATTGAGTCATTGTGCAAGACTGGTATTACATGAAAAAGGTGTTACTGCAGTCATTGAATTTTTCGATCCTGCCGAACCCCCAGAAAATGTTCTAGAGATCAACCCAACAGGAGCCTCGCCTACACTGGTTGAGCGTGATTTGGTTTTATACGACTCAAGAATTATCATGGAATATCTTGACGAACGATTTCCTCACCCCCCTTTACACCAAATGGATCCAGTTTCTCGTGCTAATTCACGGATGATTATTAAACGAATAGACCAGGACTGGTACCAGCTTTTGGATGAAATACAAAATTCAGGTGAAAAAAAATCTGCCAGGGCAAAGAAAATGCTGAAAGAAAGTCTGATTGCAGCCGCCCCTGTTTTTGAATCCCAAGCTTATTTTATGAGTGACGAATATTCACTGATAGATTGTACCATGGCACCCCTTTTATGGCGTTTACCTAGCCTTGGTATTGATCTTAATGCGCTAGGTTCAGCTATTGCTTCTTATGCCAATCGCCTGTTTACTAGAGAAGCATTTTCTAAAAGTCTGAGCGAAGCTGAAAAAGAAATGGCTTCTTCATGACCCCATTAAAACCTTATCTTATTCGCTCAATCCATGACTGGATTCTAGACAATCAACTGACCCCTCATTTATTAGTTGATGCAGAAAACCACGAATCCGCTTTACCCCAGGACTTCGTGGAAA
>CAZDMC010000035.1:9920-10682 GCA_964506335.1 uncultured Methylomarinum sp.
GGACTTGATTTGGGTAATGAAAACATTCAATTTAATGCTCGATTTTCTGGCAAATCAATACATATTATTGTTCCAACAACAGCTGTACTCGCCATCTATGCGAAAGAAAATGGCAAAGGAATGATTTTTGATCAGAAAGAACCTTATAAAGCACCCTCTTCAGAAAAAAAACCGACGCCCCCACAGTTAAGAATTGTTAAATAGCTCAAGACACATTCATAACGACACAGCCCCATATTTTCCATTCCTTATCTTCAAGGCGTAGAGTTCTGCTATTTTTTATCGGGCATGTACAAAGAAGATATACTACCTGAGGCTTTAGACGACTGCACTGTAGAAAGAATTTTTGCAACACCCCGTCTTTCAACCTGATCAATACGCACTATTTCATGCATAGGAATAAATGAGCGCTTAACGCCATCAAATTCTGCTCTTAATTTATCTTCACCGGGATCAACAACAATTGAGCTTTTTTCGCCAAAAACAAAATCCTCAATGATGACGAATCCGTACATATCACCTTGATAAACACTTTTTGCGTAAATTTCATAAACCTGGTCTCTGTTAATAAAGACTATTTTATAAATATGTTTTTCTGTCATTACTCGTAATATCTGTTTAGAATGCGTGCATTTTAACCGATATTTACCATCAAACATACTATAACCCTAGAAAACACCCGAATCCAGGGCAGTTACTCATCAAATAAGCCATCCAAAATTAATTCTCTCCACCTTTCAAAAAGAAAATGACCCATGACTA
>CAZDMC010000036.1:0-10566 GCA_964506335.1 uncultured Methylomarinum sp.
TAATGTTTATAATCCTCAGATATACCAAAATATTTTTAGTTACTGGATGATGTTTAAATATTATGGACGGGGTAGAAACCCCGTCCAGCTTACATTCCAGTGCCATTTTTCTGTTGGAATCATTATCCTAGAAAAATCAATTCAGCTATTCATCAAGCCGAATTTATAAGCCATATTATTACTTACCTAACAAAGTAAAATCACTCCCCATAGTAAATTTTGTGGGTTCCTGTGCTGCACCTAGATATTTTTTTGAAAACCCCGGAATGGTTATGGTTGAATAATCTGCGATTTCATGCGCACTTATTATCTGATTTCTTGGTTTCAAGTCTGCTTTACCGCCCAATCCTTTAGAAACCACATAAGTAAATAAGCCGTGTCCTAAATTACTTAATTCAGCGGCTTCCTGATCTTTTCGGGTAGCTGCTAAAATTACAACACCTGCTGACTTACTTAATCCCCGACTGAAACGTCTTTGTATATCCTGCATTTTCCTGAATGCTTGTAAACTAGCACCTGAGTAGCAGGCATCAACCATGACCATCACATGTTGTACTTTGGAGGCCATTAATATTTCTTGAACTTGCTGTGCTGAAACGCCTACCTGGGCATAATATTGCAGATTATCTTCAACTATGGTCTCGTGGGGTAAAAAATACCATTCACCATCGACAGCTATACCATGACCTGCTAAATAAATAAGCAGAACATCATTCTGAGAATAATGCTTTATTTCATTGAATTGTTGCAAAATCCTGGCTTTAGTCGCCATCTGGTCTCGCAATCCATGGTGAACTATTTGAATATTTTCGGATAAATTGGCTTTTTTGAATATGCTGTCTATTTCTGCGGCATCCGCCACACTATAGTCTAAATTTAATCTTTCATCCTTGTATTTATTAATCCCTATAGTCAGTATATGTAAGGTGTGTTTTTTCTGTTCTCCTGCAAAATTAATAGATAATTCTTCAGAATGACCTTCTATACCCATTTTGTTAGTTGCAATCACTTTAAAGGTATTGTTGCCAGCCGTAGGAAATATTTTAAACTCGACTGTCTTTTTCATTAAATTATCTATTATTTCTTGCTGACTACCCACCATAGCATCTGGAATCACTATTTTTCCATTATGGTAAAGCTTTACCTCTTCAACACCATTCCCTTGACCTTGTGCTTCAACGCTCACAATCAAAGGGTCATCTGCCTTTCTATTTCCATCAGGAATAATAATTTTTGATTGAGGGGGCAATCTTACCCCTTGCTGAACAACCAGCGGTTTTTTATTGATGAAATCCTGATCATCTAAATGACTTGCTAAAAGCCCAGGCTCATAATGAGAGGATGAAAAATTATCCAGCGGCAATTCATAGTCTTCTGCGACTTCCCAGGAAACATTAACCATCCCTTTTTCTGAGCTATCAAAACGACCTTTATTGTCTACAACCGTCCAGCCTGTTTTTGTAGAGATTAGTTTCATGATTTCTTTTGCATTATTCATTGAAAATATATGCAAAACGCCTTTTTTATCACTAGCAATTATTTCTTTACTATTATTGATAAATTGCAAATAGGGCATTTCCTGAGTTGATTCGATTTGCTTTAGCATTCTCATTGAATCCGCATCAAATACTTTGATCCCTGCAGATTCGGTGGCAATAGCCAATAGTTTCAAATCGTCACTCATAGCAACTGCCAGCAGATCAAATGAAACTTCTTTTTTTACTTTATGGGTACCATTTATACCGCTTAGTTGAAATATATTGTCTTCGTCAAAGCTTGCAACAGAGCTATCAGTGCTGCTTGTCCAAAGAGCGGATATATCATCGTCACGTTGTGCCAGGGATACTATTTTTTCTGCCTTTTCTATACTCCATCTATCAACAAAACCATCTTCTCCGGCAACAATAAAGCTCTTCCCATTACTCTCAATTTTTACAAATTTTAAATCATCACCATAAGGGGTTTTGATGTTTTTTAAATGACTCATTTTACTTAAGTCCCAAAAAACAACGGTTCCATCATCATGAGCAACAGCCAGTATGGATTCATCTTTTGACACCGACAAGGAAACAATCTTTTCAGGGTTATTTTTTAGCTGATTAATTTTTTCACCGGTATAGGTGTCATAAACAAAAACAACACCATTCTCAGCGGCTAATAATGCAATATCTAATTTGGAAACACTGGCAACTTTAGATATATGTAGTCCTTTTGCAGAAATAATGGGCCTTTGTATTCCCTGCCTTGCATCCCAGACCCTAACAGTATTATCATCATGCAACAAAGTAAAGAACCGGCCATCAGCAGACACTGAAAAATCTTTAACCTCTCCCGATTCATTCCGTATTTTTAGTTCTGGCATCAACATTCTGTCAAATAAACTTTTTGATATGCTGCTACTAACTGTGCGTGAAATTTGATTGCTAATGTTCGGCCCACCAAAGCCCTGAGCAAAAATAAACCCTGAGCAAAACAGTAGTCCTGCTGCAAAAAAATAAATTATCCGGTTTATTATTTTCATCTTCCACCTCCTCTTTAAACAAAAAAGCCCTTGTATGATAATCATACAAGGGCCATGAAGTCTACTCTGTTAATATTTATCAAACACTGTTTAAGTTCACAAAAACAGCTTTTTCATAATGTTTGATTTCTTCTCTAGAACTCCAGTCTTGCATTAAAGCCACCCGTAATAAAATCATTATCTTCATCATTAAGATCATGTTCAATTGATGCGCCCAGTTTTAAGGCCTTATTGACTGAATATTCAGCGCCATAACGCATAAAACCCACTCCATCATGAATTAATGCGGATGCCGCACTTTGTTCCTGGTCACGATATTCATAAAGAAGACCGGTATAGACACGCATTTTATTTGAGACTTGATATCCAAACTCTATATCACCCAGCCAGGTAAGTTCATCAAAGTCACCATCTCGCCCGGCAGCAGCATTTTCTAAAGTGGTATGGGTATGTTTATAACGAATACCCGCCCGTCCTTTCACTAGAAAAGAATCAATCACTTTAAATACATTCAGGTTGGTTTCCGAGATGAATTCATTGGTGTCAAGATCGCTGCCATTATTATCTGCATTGGTATGGGTATAGTTATAGCCTAGTAGTGTTGATGCAAATAAATAATCTGTGATTTTATAGGCAACATAAGGCGTAATACCTACGGTATCTCCGGTCGTATGTGTACTCCCTTGTTCATCTTCATTATGTGCATAAGTCAGTGCCGCCCCCACAATAAAGTCACCGATTACTTTATCAAAACCAGCAACGATCTGATAAATATCGGTATCAGCATGTGTGCCTTGATCATTGGAAATTTCAGTAATATTAGTGACGGCCCATACACCGTCCGGTAAATAACTATTCAAATCTGAAGAAGCCGCCATTTTATTGCCGCTATCAGCCAAATTACCAGAAAAAACAGCCGTCATTTCTGACAATAAATGTTGTGCAACTACTTGATTGGTTCTTCTAGTGACTTGTGATAATAATGCATCATTTGAACCTCCTTCAACACATTGTTCTACAATAAGCCCTTCACCTTCACCTTCACTACCAATACTATCAAAAAACATCCCACCAAAAGCAAATCCTATACCAACAAATTGTGCAACGGTCCCTTCTGGGCACTCTTGTTCTAAAGAAGGAATAATAAAAATGGGTGAAATAGCTTGTGCTCGTCCCATGAACGACAAACTCAGTAGCAAAATAACTAACGTCTTAAACCCTAATACGCTTTTATTGATCATAACTATTAAACTCCGACTCATATAATAGTCTCAGTCTAGCACAAAAAAACAACAAGTGTTGCCTGTGAAGAACTTTTTTGGTTTTTAGACGCTAAGGACTGAAGATTTAATAACTTCCGCTCCTGCTCACACCCCTTACCTATGACCGCCAGGGATGGTGGAAATGCAGTAAGATTGCCTGGAGCAATCTCTGTCTTCCATGTAGGCAATGGCCATAGTCCTTATTGAGTTCACATTAAAATGGACTAATCCGTACCTTTTCGGCAATACCAATACCTTTTTCTGCAACAAAGCCCGCATTAACTTCTAGCATATATTTAGCTTTTTCCTTTGAATTATAGATAGCACAGGGATTTTTCCTGCAAGGCTGAATATTTTTAATAATTGAAACAATGTTAGCATCTGCTGAAATAAATATTATATCTAACGGTATTAAGGTGTTTTTCATCCATAGCCGCTGTATCGCTTCTTTCTCAAAAACAAATAACATACCTTTATTTGTAGCTAATTTTTCTCTAAACATCAGCCCATTAGCTCTTTGCTTTTTATTCTTTGCTATTTCAACATTGATAGTAAGGCCCTGTGCAGGAAAAACAAACAGCCCATTAGCAAATTTTTTATATTGTTGCTCTGCTTTAACGGTTAAGGAAAAAATCACAGTGACAAGAACTATGTATATTATTTTTTTCATGGTGCTTTTCCTTAAATTACCAAATATTAAGCTCTGTCAAAAGGAAATGCCATAACTTCTTCTAATGACTGCGCATTAGCCATAATCATTAACAAGCGATCCAAACCTAAAGCAATCCCACTACAGTCAGGCAAGCCTGCGCCTAGTGCATCAAGAAAAAAGTTATCTTTGTCTACAGCTACCAGCCCTTTCTGCGTCCTTGTTTTATTTTCTTGATCAAAACGTAATTCCTGTTCTTGTCTGTCCGTCAATTCCTGAAAGCCATTCCCTATTTCTATACCTTTTATAAACACTTCAAACCTATCTGCTATGGCAGGGTTTTCAGCATTTATTCTAGCCAACGAAGACTGTATAGCCGGATAACTATGTACTATACAAAGAGGGTATTGCGCTAATACGGGCTGAATTTTATGGCTAAAGATAAAGTCCAGCCACATACTATGATCATTTTCACAAATGCTGATTGCATCTGTTAAGACATTGTTTTCAGCATAGGCAATATAGCTTTTTGGGCAAAAATGTAGCGCATTTAACCCGGTAAGCTCTTTAAACAATTGCTGATAATTGAATTTCTCAGTTTTTTCAGCTAAATCATCTTCTTCCAATACATGACTCACTAGCTCAATTGTTTCTTCCATTAACTGCTGCAAACTATAGTCAACTCTATACCATTCCAGAATAGAAAACTCAGGATTATGCAGACGTCCAGATTCTCCATTTCTGAATGCTTTACATATTTGATAAATACAACCACTGCCTGATGCCAATAGCCTTTTCATGGCAAATTCAGGTGATGTTTGCAAATATATTTCCTTTTTATCAGGAATACAGTGGTAAAAACTTGAAAAAAAATCCAGTTGAGGATCGGTTCCCGTGGCATGGCACAATAAAGGTGTTTCTACTTCCAGTACCTTTCTCTGCTCAAAAAATTGCCTGATTTTTGCCAAGAGTTGGGCTCTGTTTTGCAGTTGCTTTAAGTCACAGGCTGGCATCCATTTTTCTATCACTATTCCTTTACTCTCGACACGTATTCCCCTGTCCGTGTATCCACTTTAATCATTTCTCCAATTTGTACAAACAAGGGGACTCGTACTACTGCACCCGTTTCCAAAGTGGCTGGTTTACCCCCTCCACCTGATGTATCGCCTTTTAAACCGGGGTCAGTATCGGTCACAGATAACTCAACAAAATTAGGCGGTGTGACCGATAAAGGCGTATCATTCCATAATGTCATGGTACAAATTGCCTGGTCTTTTAGCCATTTAACCGTATCTGCTACTGCATTTTTATCAGCCTGGTATTGTTCATAGGTATCTGGCATCATAAAATGCCAAAACTCACCATCGCTATAAAGATATTGAATATCAATATCAACAACATCGGCACCTTCAACCGACTCACCTGACTTAAAAGTACGTTCTATCACCCGTCCTGTTTTCAGGTTTCTAATCTTGACCCTGCTAAAAGCCTGGCCTTTACCGGGTTTGATAAACTCATTTTCTATAATTGCGCAAGGATCTGCGTCCAGCATTATTTTCAATCCTGCTTTAAATTCATTGGTACTGTACTTAGCCATTTTTTCCTCAAGTAAACAAACAACAATAAAACTATTATAATGAAGCTAATCAACGATAGAAACATTGCCAACCACAAATAATCAAAAAATTGCATCAAACTATAAAAAACTGGCAGCAAGAATTAGCTGAAGGCTTTAGTCATATTGAAGCGCTTTGCCGCTATTTAAACTTGCCTATTGACAATTCAATGTCTACCACCGATCCTTTTCCCTTACGAGTCCCTTATAGCTTTGTTGACAGAATGGAAAAAGGCAATATGAATGACCCACTGTTGAAGCAAATCTTACCGGTAAATAAAGAGAGGCTTCATTTAACAGGCTATAGCAACGACCCTGTTGGGGATATTGATGCGATAACGGTGCCGGGTCTCATTCATAAGTATCAAGGGCGTGTCCTGTTTATTAGCACAGGCAGCTGTGCCATTAATTGCCGATATTGTTTCCGCAGAAATTTCCCCTATGCTGATTTTCAGCTAACCACTAAAAAACTCAAGAAAGCAATCCAATACATTGAAAATAATAAAGATATTACAGAGATTATTCTAAGTGGAGGGGATCCTTTATTACTCAATGACCAAAAATTATTTAACTTGCTGCAACAATTTGATCAAATTGGGCATATCAAACGAATCAGAATTCACAGTCGTATCCCCGTGGTATTGCCTAGTAGAATCAGTACAGAATTTTGTGACAATCTCGGTAGTATTAGTAAACCGATAATTATTGTCATTCATGTAAACCATCAAAATGAACTAAACGATGAAGTTCAAATCGCTTGCAATAAAATTAAGCACAGAAAAATAACCCTGCTTAACCAATCCGTATTGTTAAAGGACATTAATGACAATGCAGAGCAGTTATGCGCTTTAAGTGAAAAGCTATTTGATTTTGGGGTTTTGCCTTATTATCTGCATTTACTGGATAAAGCGCATGGAACTGAACACTTTGAAGTCAAACAAACAGCCGCCATACGGCTTATGGATCAGGTAAAAAAACAACTACCGGGTTATCTAGTTCCAAAACTAGTCAGGGAACAGGCCGGAGCAAACAATAAAATCGTTATTGCTTGATTGAGTTCACCAAAATAATTCTCAAAACCAACTAGACTTAGATGAGAAAAAATAAAAACAGCATTTTCATGACCAACTCAAAACTACCTTTTGAATTTTCTGAGCAATCCATCGCTGATTGGCTTCTCACTTTAAGCAAGCTTAGCAGTGTGAATTCTGCTAACAATCTGAATAAAGCGATACAAAGGTTAAGAAAAACAAAGTATAACCCAAAAAAAGTATTAGAAGCGTTGATACAACTGATGCCGACAATATTTTTTATAAGTAATGATATTGAAACATCATTACTCTCAGAAATAGCTAACCCCAAAGAAAAAGCATCTCGAAAAATTGAAAAACTTAATATTCAATTATTACGTAATTTAAGCCTGGCTTTCAGTGTTTTGGCAGAAAATGAGTCGCTCACTGCCGAACAAAAACAGCAGGCAATATATATTGCTTTACAACTCATTGGCTTCACCCAGCGAATAGCCGCTGTTTTTCACGAGTTTCCATCATCTACTCTCTGGGAAAAAACTGCTGAGTTATATACCCTTGCCCAAAAAACATCTATTACCTCAGAAGAAATAGAACTAAAAATTATAGCATTCAAAGGCTCAGCGACTATAGCATCCGTTTTAAAACGAAACTTGCTTTTTTCTATATCGGTATCTTATCAATTCACTAGCCGACAGATACAAGAACTATTTATCATTTCAGAACAACAATCTCAATTAATAAAATTGAATCCACAAAACCCGACTAGAATTAGTTTTGTATGGAATCTGGAAAATGGACACCCCCCATTCCTTTGTGATATTCATAGTGGTCATGAAAACACTTCAATGATTATTGGTCTCACCGCTTTTATTTCTTTTATTCAATCCGAAGATTTCAGCTCAGAACAAATCAATGGGCAAATATTGTCTCAATTAATCAATGAAATATCTGGATTCAAAAGCATAATACATTCTACGAGGCCCGCGAGCTTCACCGTTAACAGCTTAATTGAGAGTTATGCTGATATTATTGAATATTTGAATAAAATAGACAAACTCAATAAAATTCAACAAGTCAGTTCCCAGTTGCCTAGTGTTAGCCCTCCGAGCAAACTATTTTTACAACCTATGGAATTTGAAAAAAACCATTTGGATTCAATACCTGAGCCGGTGCCATCTTCCAGTAATTTTGAAATCCCCAAAAATGCTCAAACAGTAAAAACTTTAAAAACAAAATACAAACAATATGTCATTGCTATTTCAAATATTTCTGATTATTCAATAGGAAATCTGATTCTGCTTTGTAAATCTAATGCAGAATCTGAATTGGGCGTAATTCGTCAAATAAACTTTATTGAAAATTCAAACTCTTCGCAGTTACTGATTGAAAAATTCGAAGGAAAACCCTCGGCCCATCTGGTTTATTCTCCTACATTAACAGATGAACAAGTAATTATGATCCATAAAAAAAGTTCATCTCCTCAGATTTTCATTCCACTCAGCAAACTTTCAAATGGAACTTCAATTGGATTGGCTAATGAACAGACACTGGCTTTAGATAAACTAAATGACTGTAGCCCTTTTTTTATGCACTATCTAACTTACAGAGTGTAATAAAATATCAAACAAACCTTCAATCTTTTATTCTCAACTATTCTAAATAATTTTCATTAAATCGTTTTTGATAAATCTTTAATGTTTTTTTAAGGATTAAATCAAATCTTTTCCTTGAAAATTCCTCACTATTTAATAAAGCCTGAACACCTTTATTAATTTTTTCACCAAATTGAACTTCATAATCACAAGCAATAGAACTATATAATTCTTTAATATTCTCTGCGTTATTTTCAGAAAAAATCACTGTATACTTCGCGCGGTCACGGATGCGGAATTTATAACGTGCTGATTTTTGTCGATAGCAAGGCGCTGAAACAGTTGCATAGCTAGCTATAGTGAATAGAATAAAAGTAGCCTTTGAAAAGCAGTACCAAGATATAGAAGCTGAAGGAATTGATCAAAGAAGAATAGTATCAAGTATAGATGATGCTAAGATAATTCTGAAAAACATGGTTTTTCAGAAAGTGGCATTAATATAATAATCGAAAATAACTTGGTATAATCAAAAAATTAACTGGTTCGTTAGAGTAAGTTGCTATTTTTGGGCTTTTCTACATCCTTTTTTTATTCACCCCAATCCACAATTAATTTTAATTAGGAGAAATAAAATGAGCGACTATTTTAAAGAAAAGAGGCGCAGGAAAAACAGCTGGTAATCTTCGCGAGGCCACGGTTGCGAATTTCTAAAGAGTGAGTTTTTGCCAATAACCGCGTTGCTGCAACAGATAATTGGACTCCTCCCGCCCTAAACAAACAGGTGGAGTATTATATTAGCTCTCAAACAAAATATATTAAGGAGTCCAAAACATGAAACATACTATGATTCGTGTTGATTTAGCAAAAGAAGTTATACAAGTTTGTACCTATAGAAACAAACATGTACATTCCAATAAGGAGTTGACACATAAAGAATTTCTTCTCAAACCAGGTAGGTTCTCCTACAGAGGACTTGCACCTCATTAGTTAACGCCCATGCTCGGCGTACCCAGGCTGCTCCAGTGGACAGCAAAAAGCGGTGTTATATTACAAAATGTATGTGAAATATTCGCCTAGTATTGCATGGCATTTTTAACCATTTAATTTAGACCATTATCATAAAATGATGCAACTTTTTACCAAAATAAACTCGTTCGTTAATATTAAAATAAATTACCCGTTCGAGTGGAAACTATTTATTCAAGGCTGCATAACTTTTTTAATAATGGTTAGCCTAGAAGCAGTATTTTTACAGTATAGGGAAGGTATTTTTTATACCAAGGAGTTTCTTCTCGATATCTATTTAACACTTTCAGTTGTTATCGTAACAAGTGCAATTCGACATTTAAAATCATATGGAAGCAATTTCAAATCAACTCATCTTGGAATGATGACAGGTATGACTCTGGGAATGCAGACGGGAATGATGGTTGGAATTATTCTTGGTGCTACTAACGGTTTCTTCGTTGGCGCGGTAATTACGATGATTGTGGCAGCTATAATCGGAGCGATAGGAGGGAGTTGTAGTGGTGTAGCAGGAATCCTTGAAGGTCTTATGGCTGGTAGTATGGGAGGTATAATGGGGGCGATGACGGGTGCTATGTTACACGATGATTTATTTTGGTTCATGCCTCCTTTTATGATTCTTAATTTCATTATTATGATCGGGCTAGTTTATTTGGTATATACAGAAGCTAGAGAAAACAACTGTATGAGTTTAAGGTCTCCACCCAAATTTTTCCAGTTTATGATATTTAACTTCATTCTATTGAGTTTATTGACACTGGTGGTAAATTTGGTTCCTGAAGGTAATATAGTGGATCATAGTCAGATGCATCATTGAGGGTTTATGAAGATTACAGTGAGTAAATAGCAAAAGCTATTGAAGAAACAACC
>CAZDMC010000037.1:0-10544 GCA_964506335.1 uncultured Methylomarinum sp.
GTTGGCTAGCGATAAGAACGGCTCTAACTTGACGATAATAGAACCTGGTGAAGAGTTTGATCAACTCGCCTCTTTGATAGCACAAACCGAAAGGTTTAGAATCATGCATCCTACTGGGCACCGCAATTTCAAAAACGCATCTGGATTTATTGTTTCGTTTTACTTCAGAACTGGTGTTTTGCTTTGATGGGGATGTTGCCGGTCAAAACGCTGCATGGAAGGCGGTTCAAGAATCGTTTTCTTGCTTGAAAGATGGCAGACAAATCAGAGTCATGATGCTTCCGCAAAAACAAGATCCAGACTCGTTAATTAGAAGCGAAAAAATTACTGCGTTTGAACTGCGAATAGCAAATTCACAGATGCTATCGGATTATTTTATTGAAACTATCAGCCAGAACCTAAACCTGCTGACGATTGAAGGTAAGTCGCAACTAGTCTCACAAGCCAGGCCGCATATAGAAAAAATTCCCGCCGGCTTTTTTCGGGAGATGATGATTAACCGCTTGAAAGAATTATCTGTCAGCCCCACGCTGGATTTTTTAGAAAACAAGACTATGCTTACTTTAGAAAATTCAAGTATAGCATCTGACAGGCTCGCGATGGCAAGCCCTAAAGCCAGGCTTTCAGTTGCGCGTATTGTCATTGCCTTACTATTGCAAAATCCACAGTTAATTGAAATTATTGAACAATTTGAATTAAACTGGCTGGATTTTGATTTTCCTGGACGGGAGATGTTAATAGAGGTCATTGCGGCCATTGAAGAAATAAGACCAGGCAATGCAGCGATTTTAGCTGAATATTTTAGAGGAAAAAGCAGCGAAAAAGTGGTTAATACTTTGCTAAATTGGGAGTTTTTTATTCTGGAAAACGGAGTTGAGGCAGAATTTTCTGGCGCACTTGCTCGCTTATATGAACATGCAAAAGAAAAAAGACTGAATCAATTGCTCGATAAAGACAGGCTTGCAGGACTGAGTTCGAATGAAAAAGAACAATTACGAAACTTATTAATTAAAAATTTGTCTGGTGGTAATTAACATTAAAAGGTACAATTTCCTGTTCGGCTGGCGCTTTGTGCCGAATGTATTTATGGGTAAAGAATGAATCAAGAACAAAAACAATCTCAAATTAAACAATTAATAGCAAAAGGTAAGGCGCAAGGTTATTTAACCTACGCTGAAGTCAATGACCATTTGCCTAGAGACATTGTTGATCCAGAACAAATTGAAGATATCATTAGCATGATTTCTGACATGGGCATTCAGGTCAATGAGGTTGCGCCCGATGCTGATTCTTTATTGACCACAGATTCTGCGGTAACATCGGATGATGAAGAGGCCGCCGCCGAGGTAGCTGCGCTTGCTTCAATAGATAGCGAGTTTGGTAGAACCACAGATCCAGTACGCATGTATATGCGCGAAATGGGCTCTGTTGAGTTATTAACACGAGAACAAGAATTAAAAATCGCAAAAAGAATTGAAGCCGGACAGCGACAAATTACTCAGACCTTGGCAAGGTCAACGCTTGTTGTCTCTTCATTTATTAAATCATTTTATTCTGTGGTCGATGAAGAATCAGACACTCGTTTAAACGATCTGGTTCTCGCTTTAATTGATTTAAATGAGCCTGAATTTGATCCTAAAGTGGCCGCTGCTGCAGCGGCAGCAGTAGCGGCAAAAGACAATGACACTGAAGAACCTAAAGGACTTGATTACAATGATGTAAAAGAAAGAGTCGATGAATTAAAAGAATTGCTGATGCTTGCATCTGATACCGTTGAAAAAAATGGCTATAAAGATGAAAAATCAGAACAGGCATTTGCAGCATTGGCATTAGTTTTTACTGAATTTAAATGGGTACTTCAGTATTTTAAAAAAATGCAAGCGACATTCAGATCTGTTGTTGATCAGATCAGAAAAAATGAAAAAGTTATTTTAGATATTTGTGTTAGAAAAGGCAAAATGCCACGCAAAGAATTTATTGATTCTTTTATTAATAATGAGAGCAATTCAAGCTGGTTAAATCCTTATCTAAAAGGTCATGATTTTTCTCAGCTAATACAGGAAAATGAAGCGGAAATAAGAAAAGCACAAGGTAATCTGCTAGCAATAGAAATAGCTCAAGGTTTAAAAATTTCAGATTTAAAAGATATTCATCGCCGTCTTTCCGTAGGTGAAGCCAAAGCAAGACGTGCTAAAAAAGAAATG
Organism: uncultured Methylomarinum sp.; assembly: GCA_964506335.1. GTDB lineage: Bacteria > Pseudomonadota > Gammaproteobacteria > Methylococcales > Methylomonadaceae > QPIN01. Next base: position 2,205 of record CAZDMC010000037.1, read on the forward strand.
ATTGAAGCAAACTTGAGACTGGTTATTTCGATTGCTAAAAAATATACCAACCGAGGTTTGCAATTTCTGGATTTAATTCAGGAAGGTAATATAGGCTTGATGAAAGCGGTTGATAAATTTGAATATAGGCGCGGATATAAATTTTCAACCTATGCAACCTGGTGGATTAGACAGGCAATTACACGCTCTATAGCAGATCAGGCCAGGACTATCCGTATTCCCGTACATATGATTGAAACCATCAATAAACTTAATCGTATTTCCAGACAAATCATTCAGGAACAAGGCAGGGAAGCTACTCCGGAAGAATTATCAGAACGCATGGAAATGCCGGAAGATAAAGTACGTAAAGTTTTAAAAATAGCTAAAGAACCTATCTCAATGGAAACACCGATCGGTGATGATGAAGATTCACATTTAGGTGATTTTATTGAAGATGGAAAAGTACTTTCTCCTATAGAATCAGCAACCATCGCTGGGCTTCGTGAGTCGACTCAGAATGTATTAAGTGGTTTAACAGCAAGAGAGGCAAAAGTATTACGGATGCGTTTTGGTATTAATATGAATACCGACCATACCTTAGAAGAAGTAGGAAAACAATTTGACGTGACTCGCGAGAGAATTCGCCAAATTGAAGCAAAAGCATTACGAAAATTAAGACATCCTTCACGGTCAGAACAATTACGATGTTTTCTTGAAGGTGAGTAACATTAAAATAAGCCTTTAAATCTAGATAAATCAGGGCCCTTAGCTCAGTTGGTTAGAGCATCCGACTCATAATCGGCAGGTCCCCAGTTCAAGTCTGGGAGGGCCCACCATCATTTATTAAAGGTCGCAACTGCGACCTTTAATGTTTGTATAAGAAATTGTATTAAGGAAAAATCATGAGTAAACATTTTATTTTTACATCAGAATCTGTATCAGAAGGCCATCCTGATAAGTTGGCTGATCAAATATCAGATGCGATTGTAGATGCCTTATTAGCTCAAGATCCCAAATCCAGAGTGGCCTGTGAGACTATGGTTAAAACCGGCATGGTGATATTAGCTGGAGAAATTACCACAGATGCCTGGGTTGACACCGAAGAATTAGTTAGAAATGTAGTTTGTGAGATTGGCTATGATAATGGTGAAGTAGGTTTTGATGGCAAGACGTGTGCGGTCATTAATGCCATTGGTAAACAATCAGCTGATATTGCGATGGGGGTTAATGATTCAGCAGATCATGAGCAGGGTGCTGGCGACCAAGGTTTGATGTTTGGTTATGCCAGCAATGAAACGGACGTATTGATGCCGGCTCCAATCACCTATTCTCATAGACTGGTTGAACGCCAGGCAGAAATGCGCAAAAACAAGACACTTCCCTGGCTAAGACCTGACGCAAAAAGTCAGATAACTTTTCGTTATGAAAACCATAAACCAGTCGCTATTGATGCCGTAGTTTTATCCACTCAGCATTCACCAGACATTGGCGGAAAACAGCTTGAAGAAGCTGTTATGGAGGAAATTATACGGCCTACTCTGCCGAAAGAATGGCTACATGCCGATACAAAATATTTCATTAATCCCACAGGGCAGTTTATCATTGGTGGTCCTGTTGGTGATTGCGGACTAACCGGACGTAAGATTATTGTTGATACCTATGGCGGTATGGCACGACATGGTGGTGGTGCGTTTTCAGGCAAAGACCCTTCTAAAGTCGATAGATCGGCTGCTTATATGGCACGATATGTAGCTAAAAATATAGTCGCTGCAGGTCTTGCAGAACGCTGTGAAATTCAGGTTTCTTATGCCATCGGGGTTGCCGAACCGACCTCTATAGCTGTTGACACTTTTGGTACAGGAAAAATTGATGAAACTAAAATGGTTTCTATTATCAGGGAACATTTTGATTTAAGACCGAAAGGTTTGATTGCTCAATTAGACTTGTTGAAACCAATTTATCAAAAAACGGCCGCTTACGGACATTTTGGTCGAACTGAAGACTCATTCAGTTGGGAAAAAACCGATAAAGTGGATGCATTGAAAGATGCGGCGGGTCTTTAATTTTAGAAAAAAAGGTATCACAAAATGAGTTCAGAAGATTATAAAATCGCGGATATTTCCTTAGCTGCCTGGGGTCGTAAAGAAACCAGTATTGCAGAAACAGAAATGCCAGGTTTAATGGCATTAAGAGAAGAGTTTGGCGCACAACAACCCTTAAAAGACGCTAGAATTGCAGGCTGTTTACACATGACCATACAAACAGCCGTATTAATAGAAACTTTAACCGCTTTAGGCGCTGAAGTTAGATGGTCCTCCTGTAATATTTTTTCAACACAGGATCATGCGGCGGCAACGATGGCTGAATCTGGAATTCCTGTGTTTGCCTGGAAAGGTGAGACAGAAGAAGAGGCAGAATGGTGTATCGAACAAACTATTATTGGCCCTGATGGTTGGCGTCCAAACATGATTCTGGATGATGGTGGTGATTTAACCACGATGATGCACGAAAAATTCCCGGAATTGATGGCTGATGTCAAAGGCTTGTCAGAAGAAACTACAACCGGTGTGTTACGTTTATATGAAATGGTCGCTAAAGGTACATTAAAAACACCTGCATTTAATGTCAATGATTCAGTCACCAAGTCAAAATTTGATAATCTATATGGCTGTCGTGAATCTTTGGTAGATGGTATTAAACGTGCTACCGATGTGATGATTGCCGGTAAAATTGCCGTAGTTTGTGGTTATGGCGATGTAGGAAAAGGCTGTGCACAATCCTTGCGTGGACTAGGTGCGACAGTCTGGATTACAGAAATAGACCCCATCTGTGCTCTACAAGCGGCAATGGAAGGTTTTCGTGTAGTCACAATGGATGAAGTTGCACCTTTAGCCAATATTTTTGTTACCGCAACAGGCAATTTTAATATTATTACCCATGATCACATGGCGGCTATGAAAAACAATGCTATTGTTTGTAATATCGGTCATTTTGATTCAGAGATTGAAATTGCGTCCTTACGGAAATATACATGGGAAAATATTAAACCGCAGGTTGACCATGTGATTTTTCCAGATGGAAAAAGACTGATTATATTAGCAGAAGGTCGTTTAGTGAATCTGGGCTGTGCCACAGGCCACCCAAGTTTTGTTATGTCTAATTCCTTTTGTAATCAGGTGTTGGCGCAAATAGAGTTATGGGAAAATTCCTCAAAATATGAAAATCAAGTATATATCCTGCCTAAAAAACTGGATGAAAAAGTAGCAAGATCACATTTGCAACAGTTAGGTGTTAATTTAACGCAGTTGACTGCTCAACAAGCTAAATATATCAATGTTCCTGTTGACGGCCCTTATAAACCAGACCATTATCGCTATTAAGTAATATCGGTAATATAACTGAAAAAAGGGGCCATTAAGCCCCTTTTTTTTGCCATATAATATGCGAATTTTTCGGCTTTACATACCCAATCAATTAAAAAATGAACATCAGATTGAGCTAAAAGAACAGAGCGCTCATTATGTTCGAAATGTTTTGCGTTTAAAAAAAGAACAAGCCATCACCTTATTTAATGGGCAAGGTGGCGAGTTTTTATGTACGTTAAATGAAGTAAGCCGCAAAAAAGTGCTTGTTAATATTAACAAGCGAGTTGAGCGCAGTGTTGAATCGCCCTTAAATATTTCACTGGGTTTAGGTATTTCACGCGGAGATAGAATGGATTGGGCAATACAAAAATCAGTAGAACTTGGGGTCAATACATTAACGCCATTAATGACAGAACGCTGTGTAATTAAATTTAAAAAAGATAAAAAGCAGCAAAGACTACAACACTGGAAAAATATTGTGCAACATGCAACAGAGCAATGTAATAGAACAATTTTGCCCGTAGTCAATGAGATTGAAGAGTTACAAAATTGGCTAAATAAGCAAAATGGATTAAAAGTTTTTTTAGATCCGTATGCTAAAAAGTCATTATCTGAATTAACGCCAATTAATAAACAGCTTACTTTACTGTCAGGTTCAGAAGGTGGTTTTAGCGACCAGGAAAGAGAGCTTGCGCTTGCTGCAGGTTTTATACCTGTACAACTGGGAAGTCGAATCTTGCGTACAGAAACAGCTGCATTAGCAGCGCTATCAGCCGCACAAATGTTATGGGGTGACTTTCCTTTAATGAGGACTGATTTATGAAAACAGGCCTGATAAAAACAGTTTACTACGCCTTGGTACCTTTGCTCATATTGCTTGTTTTTGCAGCCATTTCATCAATATTAAGCTATCTCTTTCTTATCTTCGCAGGGGATGTTATTTCTATGCGAAAAATAGTGAGTAAAGCGACTCAAATATTTTTGTTATTCAGTATTTTTCCATTACGTCACTATTTGAAGCTGAGCTGGGGCGATATTGGTTTTTCGCCTAAAGCTATTTTCTTTAAACAAATCTTGCAAGGCTTAGCCTTAGGCTTAATAACTTTAATGCCTATTATGCTGGTTTTATACGGTCTTGAAATCAGTGTTATTGATCTCGATAAAAATTGGACAGTCAATGAAGTAATCAGCAGAATTTCACTCGCTTTATTATTAGCAGTATTGATTTCATTGGGGGAAGAGCCTTTGTTCAGTGGTATTTTATTTGCCGGCTTAAAGAAAAAAATGCTGATAACTCTAGCCGCTGTGATTAGTGCGGGGTATTATTCAGCCTTTCATTTTGTAAAAACAAAAACTAGGGTTCCTTACGAAGAACTATCTATTCAAAGCGGCTTTCAATTAATGGGAGAAGCCTTTGCTAATGTCTTAAATCCTGAAATTATATCGGCATTTATTGCTTTGTTTGTCATTGGCTTGTTTCTGGTCACTATCAGAGCCCAAATAAAAAACAGCATAGGAATCTGTATCGGATGTCATGCTGCCTGGGTATGGCAGATAAAAATAGGTAAGGATTTTTTTGATACCAATGAAAACTCGCCCTATTATTATTTAGTCAGTAGCTACTACGATGGAGTCATTGGGCCATTAGTTGCTGTTTGGCTGTCATTAGGAATAGCTGCTTATTTTATCTGGAAAAGAGCAAAAGCAAAATCCGCTTAAAAGAAATTACTTTTATAAATTACTCTCTAAAATCAATAAAAACCGAAAATTTAATGGTACATATTATACCTTATAAAGCCATCACCACTTCAGGGCAATCGGTTAACCCCTGGTAAATAGCATCTAATTGCTTTTTGCTGGTGGCTTCTATGGTAACAGTTACAGCCACGTATTTACCGCCTTTACTTGGCCTTTTTTTTACAGCGCCTTCTTTAATATCATCAACATGCTGGCGAATAATCGCAATAACAATCAAATCAAAATCTGCATTGTTTTTGCCCATGGCTTTTATTGCAAACTGGCAGGGGAATTCCAGCAGGGTTTCTTCTTCACTCATAATGATCTTTTAGTTTCCTGGAAAAGTTGATTCATCTTTTGCCATAAAGAACCTGGCGTTCCATCGCCTACTTTCACAGAATCTAATTCGATAACAGGAATTATTTCTCGTGTTGAACTGGTGCTCCAGATTTCACTAGCTGATCTTAATGCCTGCAAAGAAATAATATCTTCCTTAAATGGAATCTCATTTTTTTCTGCTAATTCGAGGATCACTTGTCGAGTAATACCGGGTAATATTTCAGCTGTTTTCTTCGGCGTTGTTAAAACACCGCCAATGACTGCAAATAAATTGCTAGCTGCGCCTTCGGTCACATAACCTTGTCTATGTAAAATAGCCTCGGCACAGCCTTGCTCTATCGCTTCTTGTCTTAACAAAACATTAGCCAGCAAGGTGGTGGCTTTTACATTGCACATTTCCCAGCGACTATCTTCAATAGTTAATGCTTTTACGCCTTTTTCCAAGCCTTCTAGCGGTTTAATATCTGAGCACATGGCAAAAACCGTAGGGGTCGCATCACTAGGGAATGCATGATCTCTCTTGGCAGAAACACCTCGGGTAATTTGTAAATAAATATACTGATCTTTCTGATCATTTAATAACGGTGAAAGAATCTCCAGCCACTGCGCTAAGGAATATGAAAAATCAAGTCGTATTAGACCAAGACTTGCTTGCAGCCGCTGCAAATGTTCTTGCAATTTGAACAAATGTCCATGATAGGATGGAATAACTTCATAAACACCATCGCCAAATAAAAACCCACGATCAAGTACAGATATTTTAGCTTCGGATAAGGGCAAATAGTTTCCATTGAGATAAACCTTATTATACACTCTGATTATTCCAGTAATAATAGAACTTCATCATAAAGCTTTTCTACAAAACTGCCTTTATTCACAGTTTTTAACGCAATTAATGGTTTATTTGCTATAACATCCCCGGCTAATGAGACATTCACAGTTCCCAGTATCTCGCCTTGTTTAACCGGAGCAATTATTTTGCTATCTACTTTAATTTCCGCTTTTAAATCGCTATAGTGCCTGCGTGGAATAGTGACGTATAAATCATCTTCCAAACCTAAGGCTAGTTTTTTACTATCCCCTTTCCAGATTCGGGCTTCTGATAATGACTCTTGACCCTGATAGAGCCGATGTGTTTCAAAAAAACGAAAACCATAGTTTAACAAGCTCTGGCTTTCATTAGCTCTGGCATGATCACTTGCAGTACCCATGACAACAGAAATCAAACGCATACCATCGCGTAGAGCAGAAGCTATCATGCAATACCCTGCATCTTCTGTATAACCTGTTTTTACTCCGTCTACTGATTTATCACGCCATAACAGTTTATTTCGGTTAGGCTGAGTTATATTATTGTAGGTAAATTCCTTTTGTGAGTCCCACCGATAATAGTCAGGAAACTCGCTGATTACGGCTCTTGTGAGTATAGCCAGATCTTTTGCTGTACTGTAATGATTCTTGCTAGGCAAGCCCATGCTATTTTCAAAATGCGTGTTAACCATTCCTAAGCGTTCAGCATGTTGATTCATCATTGCGGCAAAAGTGACTTCATCACCTGCCACATGCTCTGCCAAAGCAACACTGGCATCATTACCTGACTGAATAATCACGCCTTGCAATAAATCCTCAATAGTCACTTGTTTATTCACCTCGACAAACATTCTTGAGCCAGGTGTTTGCCAGGCTTTTTTGCTAATAGTGACTTTTTCATCCAGTGTTAAGTGGCCATTTTTTAGTTCTCTAAAAATGACATAAACAGTCATGATTTTAGTTAAACTCGCGGGTGATAATTGTTCATCAGCATTTTTATCGGCTAAAACCTTGCCGCTGTTAAAATCTAACAAAATATAACTTTTTGCGGCGACACTCGGTGCAGCTGGAATTAAGATCTTATTATTAGCATTAACATTACTGTAAAAGAAAAAAAACAGAGGAAAAATAATAAAATAATTTCGCATATATCTAAAAGTATTGATTTAAGGTCTAAGGACTCTACAGAAGCTCAGTATATCAACTCATTGAGAGTTCCATGAAGCTTTCTGAGAAACAAAGGTAATATCGGTAACGCCTAGCTGTATTAGCTTTTTATTGGATTGATTCGCTTGCTGTGCCGTATTAAAAGGACCAACTTGTACTTTGTATAACTTATCCAGCTTGCTCTCCGTCAACAATATTCTTGAGTTATTTATTTGGGTATCAGCTAATTTATTCTGAAGTTGCCTGGCATTTTGTAAGCTGCTGAATGCACCGATTTGCAAATAAAAAGTGGTTCCCTGTTTTTGCTGAAATTTATCCGCTCTTTTTTCAGGTGTTTCTGCTTCTAAGGCTGTTACTTCTACAAAGCCTGTACCTGTTTTTTGAATACCCAGCTTAACTGCGGCGGCATAAGATAAATCAATAATCCTGTTTTCATGAAAAGGGCCTCTGTCATTGACACGCACAACTACACTACGCAAATTTTTTAAATGGGTGACCCGAACATAACTGGGTATTGGTAGAGTTTTATGTGCTGCTGTCATAGCATACATATTATATATTTCTCCATTGGATGTTGTTCTGCCATGAAACTTGGTGCCATACCAGGAAGCTATCCCCTTTTGCTGATAGCCTTTACTTTCAGCTAAAACTTTATATTTTTTGCCCAGTATTTCATATTCAACCGGATTTCCTGCGCGTGTCCGCTTTTCATATCGGGGCACAGCATCGGGAACAGCCATAATGTCAATAGGTACATGAATGGGCGCACTATCTTTGGAATCTAAAGTACAGGCACTGAAAAAAATAAATAGTGCGATTATCAGGGGGAGCGAGATCGCTGGAAACAAAGAGTCCATTTTTATCATAAAAAGCAGGGGCAGTAGTTAAGGAACGTGCACAAAATAACTTCGACAACTAGCTTGTCTTTTTATCCGTCTTC
>CAZDMC010000038.1:0-4141 GCA_964506335.1 uncultured Methylomarinum sp.
TTTTAAGGGGCTAGAAACCATCATTGGGTAAAGAAATATGACTAAGAATATTGTCCTTACAGGCATTACAACAACAGGTACGCCTCATTTGGGGAATTATGCAGGAGCCATTCGCCCAGCAATAGAGGCGAGTAAAGATGATAATGTCAGGCCTTTCTATTTTATGGCTGATTATCATGCGCTGATTAAGTGTCAGGAGCCGGAAAGAGTCAGACAGTCCAGTCTGGAAATTGCCGCAACCTGGCTGGCTCTTGGGCTGGATACCTCTAATGCTGTTTTTTATCGTCAGTCAGATATAGCAGAGATACCTGAACTAAGCTGGATGTTGTCATGTGTAACGGCAAAAGGTTTGATGAACAGGGCGCATGCCTATAAAGCATCAGTTACTGAAAATGAACAGACCGGAGGAAATGATCCTGATAAAGGAATCAATATGGGCTTGTTTTCTTATCCAGTGTTGATGGCTGCTGATATGTTGATGTTTAATGCCAATAAAGTGCCGGTAGGTAAAGACCAGATTCAGCATATAGAAATGGCAAGAGATATTGCGGCACGCTTTAATCATATTTATGGCGAACATTTTTCTATTCCTGAGGCGGTAGTCGATGAAAATTCAGCCACTATTTTAGGGCTGGATGGCCGTAAGATGAGTAAAAGTTATAACAACACAATTCCCTTATTTGAAACTGAGAAAAAATTTAAAAAATTAATTAATAAAATCAAGACCAATTCTTTGGAACCAGGAGAGCCAAAAGAGACTGATGGCTGTACTTTGTTTGGAATCTATAAGGCTTTTGCTACAGCGTCAGAAGTGGCAGAAATTAGTCAGCGTTATGCTGAAGGAATTGCCTGGGGAGAAATGAAAAAAGTATTATTTGAAAAGATTAATGAACAGATTGCTCCGGCAAGAGAGCGTTATATAGCACTAATGGAAGCACCTGAATATATTGAAGAGCAGTTGCAAGAAGGTGCGATGAAAGCTAGAAAAATCAGCGTACCCTTTATGCAGGAAATACGAGAGGCAGTAGGCATATCGCGCATAGTTAAATAGAACTATACTTTTTACGCTCAAGAATACCTTGCCCAGGCTATGCACTTGAATGGGGTGTTCTCAAACACGAAGAGTATATAAAATAGTAACTACTCAGCGTAATTTGTAAGCGCTCAGAAAGTGCTCAGATTGCCCTTAATTTTGTTCAAGAGCAAGCTGAGTAGTTACATAAAATATAGGATTGTCAGAGTTTGTATGGAAAAAACTGAATTTATCCCAGGACAGCGCTGGATAAGTAATACAGAATCAGAATTAGGTTTGGGTTTGATTCTAGATGTCAGTAATAATCGAGTGTCGGTATTGTATTTAGCAACAGGCGATAAACGCATCTATGCAAAAGATAATGCACCGTTGACACGCGCTCTGTTTTCTGTAGGTGATGTGGTTGAAAGCACAGAAAATGTAAAAATAAAGGTTCAAGAAGTAATTGAGCTTAATGGCCTAATTACCTACGTTGGCAAAAGCAAAGAAAGTGCCGAATGCTATCTACAGGAAATGGACTTAAATCATCATATTCAATTTAATAAGCCGCAAGACAGACTGTTTACTGGCCAAATAGATCCATCATCCTGGTTTGTTTTACGATATGAAACCTGGAACAGACAGTTCAAGCATCAAAAATCACTGGTCAAAGGCTTGCAAGGAGCGAGAGCCTCTTTGATTGCTCATCAATTATATATAGCGCATGAAGTTGCCGGGCGATTTGAACCGCGTATTATGCTGGCAGATGAAGTAGGTTTGGGAAAAACCATTGAAGCTGGTTTAATACTTCAATATCGCTTGATTAATGGTTTAAGTCAGCGTCAATTGATCATAGTGCCTGAAAGTTTATTGCATCAGTGGCTGGTGGAAATGCTCAGGCGATTTAATTTACGCTTTAGTATTTTTGATGAGCGGCGATGCTTAGCTGTAAATGAACCCAATCCATTTGTTACCGAGCAATTGGTTTTGTGCTCACAGGATTTTTTTTCGGCATATCCTCAGCGTCAGCAGCAAGCACTACAGGCGGGTTGGGATATTGTAGTCATAGATGAGGCGCATCATCTGGAATGGAATGAACTAAAACTCAGTGATGATTATTTATTTGTAGAACAGCTGGCTTTAGCATCCTCAGGATTAATACTTTTAACCGCAACACCTGAACAATTAGGCAAAGAAAGTCATTTTGCCCGGCTACGTTTATTAGATCCTGATCGTTTTTATAAATTTGATCAATACTTGGCGGAAGAGTCTCTTTTTGAACCAGTCGCAAACGCAGCCAGTCGTTTGATATCGGGTGATGAAATAACAAAAAAAGAGCAATCAATTCTAAAAGATTTACTGAGGCAAGATAATGTTGAGGCTCTTCTTGATGGGGTTAATGATCCAGAGAGGGCTGACCAAGTGCGCTCAGAGCTTACTGAGTTATTATTAGATCATCATGGCACGGGCAGAGTTTTATTTAGAAATTCTCGTCAAACGGTGCAAGGCTTTCCTGAGCGAAAAAATATCGGCTATCCTTTGCATTGCAATGGTGCTAGCAAACTGGAAGAGTCACCTTATTTAATATGGTTACAGCAAAAGCTAGTTGAATTAAAGGATGTAGGGGAAAAGTCGATATTGATTTGCCAGCAGGCTGAAACTGTCATTCAGTTGGAAAAAATATTAAAAAACCGCAAAGGTATCGTTTCTGCAGTATTTCATGAGGGCATGAGTATTATAGAAAGGGATCGGGCAGCCGCTTATTTTTCAGATGAAGAAAGCACAGTGCCACTGCTGATTTGTTCTGAAATTGGTAGCGAAGGCAGGAATTTTCAATTTGTGCATCATTTAATACTATTTGATTTACCCGATAATCCAGATTTATTACAGCAACGAATCGGGCGATTAGATCGTATTGGCCAAAAAAACGTCATTCAAATACATATACCTTATATATTAAACACGCCTCAACATTTTCTTTTTAGATGGTATGACGAGGGGTTTAATGCATTTCAGCGTAATAGTTCCGCAGCCTCTGAGGTGGCGGTTGCTTTAAAAAATCAATTTGAAAAGCTATCGGATGGTCAAGATCAGCAGATAATAGATCGATTTATAGATGAAACACAGCAGCTGCATAAAAAGCTGGAAATTGAAATGCATAAAGGGAGAGATCAATTATTGGAATTGAACTCGTGCCGAAAAGAGCAGGCACAACAGCTAATTGATCAAATAAATAGTATTGATAAGAATAATAGTCTGTGGCGCTATATGGAAGTGCTATTTGATTGTTATGGCGTAGATATTGAGCTACATTCCAGAGATTGTTATATTCTTAAACCTGGTGAAAACCTGAGAGGGGATTATTTTCCTTTGCTATCAGAAGACGGTATTACGGTAACAACAAATCGAGATATTGCATTGCAGAGAGAGGACTTTCAATTTATTACCCAGGAGCATCCTTTGGTGTTGTCGGCAATGGACTTGGTGCTATCAAGCGAAACAGGCAATGCGGCACTTTGTGTAATCAGTCATCCACAATTAAGTGCCGGGCAATTTTTGCTTGAGTTGCTTTTTATTATCGAATGTAGTGCGCCTAATGAGTTAAGAGTCGGGCAATATTTACCCCATACTCCGGTCAGGGTTTTAATTGATCAAAATAGTAATAACTTATCGGATCAAATTATTCATAGAGATATGCTAGAAACAGCTGATAAATTTGAAAAAGAAAAAATAATAAACTTTATAAATAGTCAAAGAAAGCATGTTTCAAATATGATCAAGATTGCAGAAGTTGATGCAAGTCAGCAAATGCAAGGCCTGATTGAGAAAAGTAATGGGCAAATGCAGCAGAGTCTAAATGCTGAGATAAGACGGCTGGAAAGACTTAAAAAAATTAATCCTAGTATAAGGACTGAAGAAATAGAGCAATTGAAAGAGAGGGTTGTTGTTTCCTCAGAGAAAATAAAGAAGTCGCAGTTAAGGCTGGATGCGGTGAGATTTGTGGTAACTGCCTGATAAGCAATGAATGTTAACTTTGATGGATAGCTTTTTTAAGAAAATTAATAATGTAGCCTGTATGAAGCTTGCGTAATACGGGAGATTCGACGGTAAAGAACCTCGTATTACGTT
>CAZDMC010000038.1:4241-10543 GCA_964506335.1 uncultured Methylomarinum sp.
GTATGAAGCTTGCGTAATACGGGAGATTCGACGGTAAAGAACCTCGTATTACGTTTCGTTTCATACGGCTACTGTACTAGAAATTGAAGAGTGTAATATTTGATATTACAAATCATCAAGGCCAGAGATGCCATAGACTGACCAGTTGTCACTGATATTAGTGACGCTGGTGTCGTGTCCTTCAGAGTATTTTATTCTACACACATATCGTCTTGAAAAAACAGGTGCATTTTCAGGCTGTATCTCTAAGTCAGCATTTAAAACGTATCGAAAGGCACCCAGACCAAAAGCATTAACAAAAGTATCAGAAAAAACAATCGTAGTATCAGCTAAAAGTTCGTTAGCAATATAATTGTTACATTGATCAAAAGCGCTTATTGTCATGAGGTTTGTGGCTGAAATATCATTTTTTTCATCGCCTGTATCTTCGAGGAAGAGATCTGAAGAAATAATATCATAAACGAAGGGCATAACAACTTTGGCCTGGAAAGCAAAAAGTACGCCCCCAAAAATTATAAATAAAAGGAATTTCTTTGTCATATAGTCGGTGATGGATTAATTATCATAGTGTTTATATTCTATCAAAAATAATTATAATTAAGAAGAGATAGCTTGATCTGGTGTAAAATTTTGTGAATTAGTTAAGTCATTGATTTATCGGTAAAGTATGGACATTGCGCCAAAGCAGAAAAGTAGCCTGATTATTCGCATCAAGTGCCAAGCATCAGCTGCCTGGATTATAGTGAATGATAATATAAAAAAAAGGGGTAATGGGTCTTGACATAATTTCAAGAGCTAAGTAGACTCACTGGTACCGTTTAGGAAGATATGGTTGGACTTACGTAATCTATAGGTCAAAAAAACAAGGAAAATCAAGATTCTCAGTCTAAAACCTGAGAAATAAACTTTAATTAGGAGGTAGAAATGGCTGCTACAACAGAATCAGTGAAAGCTGATGCCGCGGAAGCACCGCTGTTAAATAGAAGAAATATCGTCTTAGGTATGTCGTTATATTTCGTATTCTATTCTTGGGTACGTTGGTACGAAGGTGTATATGGATGGTCAGCTGGTCTGGATTCATTCGCACCTGAGTTCGAAACATACTGGATGAACTTTTTATACATTGAGTTAGTACTGGAAGTTATTGTTGCTTCAGCTCTTTGGGGTTACATCTGGAAAACTCGTGATCGTAAAGTAATGTCAATTACTCCACGTGAAGAGTTAAGAAGACATTTTACTCACTGGACATGGTTGGTAATGTACGGTTGGGCTATCTACTGGGGAGCTTCATACTTCACAGAGCAAGATGGTACATGGCATCAAACAATTATTCGCGACACGGATTTTACTCCAAGTCACGTAATTGAGTTCTATTTGTCATATCCAATTTACATCATCACTGGTGTATCAGCGTTCTTATATGCTAAAACAAGATTGCCTATTTACCAAGAAGGTTTACATCTTATGTATATGGTTGCAGTAATTGGTCCTTTCATGATTCTTCCAAATGTTGGATTGAACGAATGGGGTCATACTTTTTGGTTTATGGAAGAGCTATTTGTTGCTCCATTACATTACGGTTTCGTATTCTTCGGTTGGGCTGCATTAGGCATACTGGGTGTTATGAATACTGAAGTAATGGCAATCGGTAAATTACTGAAAAAAGACTTAGCTTAATTGCATAAGTAAATAAGTACTATCTCCTAGCTTGTTCTGCAGTAATTCGCAGAACAAGCATAGCGAGGCAGTAAAATAAAAAAATATAATTTTAATTTTTAGGAGGTAAGCTAATGAGCGCATCTCAATCAGCTGTACGATCTCGCGCAGAAGCCGTTGCGGTTTCACGCACATTCGACTGGATGATTCTCTTTGTATTATTCACTGCCGTTTTGGGTGGATATCACATTCATTTTATGTTAACTGGTGGTGACTGGGATTTCTGGTCTGACTGGAAAGATAGACGTTTATGGGTAACTGTTGTACCTATCGTTGCAATTACATTCCCTGCTGCTGTTCAAGCATGCTTGTGGTGGAGATACCGTTTGCCAATCGGTGCAACACTTTGTGTATTGGCTCTATTGTTAGGTGAGTGGATTAACAGATATATGAACTTCTGGGGATGGACATATTTCCCAATCAATATCTGTTTTCCTTCTCAATTAATTCCTGGTGCTATTCTTCTTGATGTCATCTTGATGTTAAGTGGTTCTATGACCATGACTGCCGTTGCTGGTGGTTTAGGTTGGGGATTGATTTTCTACCCAAGTAACTGGCCTGTAATCGCTCCTTTACATGAACCTGTTGAATACAACGGTATGATGTTTACATTGGCTGATTTATCTGGTTACCACTATGTACGTACTGGTACTCCTGAGTACATTAGAATGGTAGAGAAAGGTACGCTAAGAACTTTCGGTAAAGATGTGGCGCCAGTATCAGCTTTTTTCTCTGGCTTCGTATCAGTTATTATTTACTTCTTGTGGCATTTCTTCGGTAAATGGTTTTCTCAAACTGGTTTTATCGCTGATGATGCTTCTTAAATAGAAGTTTTAGTTAAATAATAAAAAGTAAACGAAAGCTGGTAACTTAGGTTACCAGACCAACTTAACTCTAGTTCTCTAGTAATAGAGGAGGAAATATGAAAACAATAAAAGACAAGGTTGCAAGTTTGTCCTTTGTCGCACTGCTGATGACACTTACAGCAGCGATGTTCTACACTCCAACTGCTTCAGCTCATGGTGAGAAATCACAGGCTGCGTTCATGCGTATGCGTACTATTCACTGGTACGATTTGAACTGGTCTACAGATGAAGTAGCTGTTAACGAGACAGTCACTATTTCAGGTAAATTCCACGTTTTCGCTGGATGGCCTGAGTCTGTTGATGAGCCAGATGTTTCTTTCTTGAACATCGGTATTCCAGGTCCTGTATTTATTCGTGCAGGTTCTTGGATTGGCGGTCAATTAGTTCCACGTTCAGTAGCATTATCACTGGGTGAAACTTATGACTTCAAAGTATTGTTAAAAGCACGTCGTCCAGGTGACTGGCACGTTCATACTATGATGAACGTTCAAGGCGGGGGTCCAATCATTGGTCCAGGTAAATGGGTAACTATTACTGGTTCAATGAGTCAATTTGTTAACCCAATCGTTACATTGACTGGTAGAACACTTGATTTGGAAACTTACAATATTAGCAATATTTACTTCTGGCATGCTATATGGTACGCGGTTGGTGTTGCATGGATGTGGTATTGGGCAAAAGGTCCTATCTTCATTCCACGTCAACTTGCAGTTGCAAGTGGTAAAGCAAACACTTTGATCTCTTCTGCAGACAAAAAAGTGGGTATCGCTTTCTTAGTAGGTACAATTGTTGCTAATGCTGTACTTATGGGTGTAACTAACGATAAATACCCTGTGACTACGCCACTTCAAGCAGGTACAATGCGTGGCATTATCCCTCTTGAAATGCCAGTACCAAGCGTAAGCGTAGTTGTAGATGATGCAACATATCGTGTACCTGGTCGTGCAATGCAAATGTCATTGACTATTACTAACAATGGCGACTCTTCTGTTCGTTTAGGCGAGTTCATGACAGCTTCTGTACGTTTCTTAGAGCCTGATGTTCTAGAAGACGAAACAGGTTATCCTGATGACTTGTTAGCTGAAGAAGGTTTAACTGTAAGTGATAACAGCCCATTGGCTCCTGGTGAGACAAGAAGCGTTAGCGTTACAGCTTCTGATGCTGCATGGGAAGTTTACCGTTTAGCTGACTTGATCTACGATCCAGACAGTCGTTTTGCTGGTTTATTATTCTTCTTTGATGAAGAAGGTAACCGTCAAATGGTTATGGTAGATGCACCATTAATCCCATCTTTCATCTAATGAAAATATTCTAAAACATTGTTTTAGAATAGGGATAAAAACCCCTGTTACCTTATAGGTAATGGGGGTTTTTTTTTGGAATTAAGAAGATAATAGTTGTAATTAGAGAATTGTAGGAAAAGAGAAAGTTTATGTTGAGTGCATTCAAAAAAAAATTCACCTTAAAAGCTGCAAATAAACAAACAAAAAAAGCGCGAGATTCAGAAGGTACAAAAGCAGAACAATTATTTATAAGTGCATATGAAGGATATGCTGAAGTAGTCAAAAATGATATTGTTTTAGCGGAAGCATTGTATAACTGGGGTTTTGCCTTATTGCATCATGCTAAGACGGAAGAAAATGTACGAGCAGAAGAGCTATATGGCGAAGCTATAAATAAGTTTAACTTTTGTTTGCTTGTTGAACCGAATCATTTGGGTGCAGCAATAGATGGAGGGGTGTGTTATATGGAATTAGCACGCATAAAACAGCTAGATATAAATAATGAATTATATATATTTGCAAAAAAGGCCTTTGAAAATGCAGAGAGGATTCAGAAAGGAAGTGCTTCTTTCAATATAGCCTGTATTTTTGGAATGAAAGAAAATGAAGAGGAGTGTTTAAGATATCTGGAATTGTCTAAAGAATATGGGAGTTTACCTGACTCTGAAGAAATTATTACTGATAAAGACTTGGCTAAGGTTGTTAAAAAGCAATGGTTTAATAGCTTTATGGAGAGATTATCAGCTGAACCAGAACCTGAAGTGAAGAATGAAAATAAGATTGAATATGATGAAGAAGGTAAAGTAATAAGAGAAGTTAGCAAAGATTTGAGAAAATTTCCTGAAATTGAGAGGGATGGTAAGGTCTATGATGTAGAAGGTAATGTTATAAGAACAATTGAAAAAAATGCTGTGTCAGAGGTGGATAGTAAAATAAAGACTAAAATACAAGAGGGATCTAAAAAGCTTGCAATGGAAAGAAAGTCAACAGAAGTTACCGGAGTGACTTCGAAAACGGGCTTTAAAGAGGCAAAACAACAAAATAACGAAGCAAATTGAGTCAACATAGAAAGGCAGAGTTTGACCTATTTTATTAGCACATTATCTAAAATTGTTTGTAACTGTTCTGCTCCTATCTTTCTGGTTAGATCAATATTGTTTTGAGGAATGAGTTCTGGGTGAGGAATATTTTTGAGCATTTTATAAATACTGGTTTCTCTTATTAAATGCAGCATAGGATAGGGCGACTTATTGGTGTAGTTAGCTGGATCCTGCTTAGACAGCCCTTCAAAGCAATACTTTGGATGAAAACTTGCAAGTTGATAAACACCCTCATAATTATGGAGTCTTAACAATTCCTCAGAAAGCGTTAGAAAATCAAGAAATTCATCAAATGGATGAAAAACATTAGGGTAAATAAGAAATGTTGTTTCAATATTGGTTTGTTTGTCTAGGCGTTGACATTCTTCGAATACAAAATAAAGACATTTTTCAATAGAAGTAGAATCTATAACCACAAAGCGAATATGATCTTGAACAAATACCCGGCGGGCAAAAGGGCAAATATTATATTTGATTATAAATGTATTTATCCAGTCTTTAGTCTGGCAAATAATTTGATCGGAAGACATGGCGCGTGTATTTTAATGATGGTAAGGAAAGCGCACGAAATAAGTTCGACAACTAACTTGTCGAACTTATTTCGTGCACGTTCCTAAGGAATGGGAAACGTATAAGTTATTTGTTTTCCGTTGCTAAGAAGAAGTGCAGGGTCGGTCAATTTAAATATGGCTTTTTCCCTCAGCAATGCGCTGTTCTCTGCGCTCTTTAACATGTTCTATTTTAGAAAATACAGTAAGAATATCTGTAGAAGAAAGAATTCCAATAAGCGTTTCATTTTTTAGAACAGGTAATGCGCCTATTTTTTTATCAGCCATAAGTGCAGCGGCATCAGAGACCAAGGTGTCGGGTGAAATAGAAATAATGCCTCTTCGCATTATATTTTGTGCTTTTTTTGGAATAACATGTAATTCGGTACCGTTTTTATTAGCTTCTATCGCTTTTGAGTTGCTTTTAGGCTCCAGTGCTTTGTACATGTCTCGGTCAGAAACCATGCCAATGACCTTGCCTTTTTCAACGACAGGCAAATGGCGCACTTTTTCGTAATGGATTAAGAAAAAAACTCAATCAATCATATCATTAGGCTCAACAGTAAAAACTTGAGAAGTCATTAATTCTTCGACTCTCATAAAGATATTCTCCAATTACAATAATTTTAAGACAGAATAATTAATATGATGATGTTTTACAATAGAGAATACAAGCATAACGGAAATTAAGTTAAAATAGCAGCTACAAATAGATTTAGATTTTGATGATAAGCGTTTGTTTGTTAATTGATGTGTAATAACTATTTTAATGTTGAAATTTGATTAATA
>CAZDMC010000039.1:0-10522 GCA_964506335.1 uncultured Methylomarinum sp.
ACTATGGCTTATGCACAAGTGTAAGCGGTCAACTGATTTATCTAGGATTAAGGAAGAACTACATATCTTTTGCTTTTTGTTTAAGCCCTTCATGGTAATAAAATGGTTGCCTTAACTTTTAATTATAGCCGTTATATCCAACGCAGCTTGATACAGCAGTTTTTTTCTTGCACCCGTTATTTTTGTAGCTAGTGCAACGGCTGTTTTAATAGAACATTCTTTTAACAAAACGCTTAAAACTTTTTTCTGTTCTTCGCTAATTGCCGTTATTTTTTCAACAACATCGCCTTCAACCAGAACTACAAATTCCCCTTTGCGCATATTGTTGTTGTTTTTTACTTGTTCTATCACATTAGCTATAGAATCTTTGACAATCGTTTCGTGTAATTTAGTTAGTTCTCTTGCCAGTACAATTTGCCGCTGACCAGAGACGATTTCTGCTAAATCTTCAAGTGAGGATAAAATTCGGTGACTAGATTCATAAAAAACCCAGGTGACTGTTTCTTTTTTTCTACTTGCAAAAAAAGCTTTTCTAGCCGATGAGGTTCTGGGTGAAAACCCCTCATATCTAAACCGGGTTACAGGCAAACCTGATACGGATAAGGCTGCAATTAAGGCACAGGCACCAGGAATCGGGGACACTTCTATACCTTCTTGTCTTGCCAGTTTTACTAACGGCATCCCAGGATCACTTAATAATGGAGTTCCCGCATCTGATACCAGTGCAATGCTTAAGCCGTTTTTTATTTTATTAATTAATTCAGGTGCTGACTTTTCTTCATTATGTTGATGCAATGAAACCAGCTTATTAGTAATGCCATAATGCTGTAATAATATTTTTACATGTCGGGTATCTTCCGCTGCAATCAACTCAACTTGTTTTAAAATTTCAACTGCCCTATAACTAAAATCTGCTAAATTGCCTATTGGCGTTGCAACAACGTATAATTTACCGCACATGTTTTTGTGTCCCTCAATGCTATTAAAAGGCTTGTCCATTTATGAACCTAGAAAAATCAGTTGGATCACGGTTTCTAGCACAAACTATTGATTCCATTGCGCTGCAAAAAAATGCCCAGCTAACCGAATGGGTGAGACTAAGGTTTTTTGAGCTACAGGGAGGTAGTGAATGTCGATTATGCAAGGAGCAACAACCTGGCCAAAGCACTGTGGAACCAATAACTTGCACTATAAATGTGCGCCCAACTGATCTTTCTAGGATGAACCGTCATTGTTTACTTTTTTTTGTTTTCTGTCTGCTATCACTGGCAGGTTGTGCCACTGAATCTAGCCAAAAACACCTGGCTCTTAATCAGAGCTTGCAGGTAGAGTCGCTGATTCAAAGTGGTCAACTTAAACAAGCAGCCAGACAGTATCAAATACTGGCAAAATCAGAACCGGCTCAGCAAGATCATTTTAACCTGTTAGCAGCCGAAACCTATATTAAAGCCGGGAACAGCCATATTGCAGAAAATCTTGCCAATACCATCAATGGCTCCTCTTTATCCGCTAAACAGCGAAATAGATTAAATTTGCTCTTTGCCCAAATAAATTTAAGTAACGGTGAAGCTGAAAAAGCATTGAATCAACTTAACATTATCCCTGCTTACAGTCTTGATCCCCAAAATAAAATCATATTTTATCAGTCTTTAGCTTTTGCACATTCCCTAACCGGTCATTTACTACAAAGCGCACATGCCAGAATACAACTTACACCATTGCTTGAAAACAGTCAGCAGCGACAGGAAAATAATCATGTTATTGTCAACACACTAAATCTTCTTTCCTCACAAACACTGATATTAAAACAGCCACCAGCACCTGATACTTTAGGGGGCTGGATGGCGCTTACCCGACTATTAAAAACCAGGCAATTAAATCAAAATCGGACAGAGTTTCAAACTAATTTGAGTGAATGGAAAAGGCTGTTTCCTCAACACCCAGCTACTTTTGACTATTTACAGGCTTTTTCTCAACAAAACATCAGCCATAGTTTTAGTCAAGCCTCTGCTATCGCCGTATTTTTACCTGAATCAGGCCGACATGTCCAGGCAGCTCAGGCCATAAAAGAAGGCTTTAAGGCAGCTTATCAGCAGGCAGTGTACCAACCTGCACTGAGATTCTATGACAGCGCCTCAGCCAATATTGTCAGTTTATATCATCAAGCAATTTCAGAGGGGGCTGAATTAATTATTGGCCCGTTGAGTAAAGATAGAATCCAGAATCTTGCTTTACAAACAGAATTAACAATCCCTGTTCTTGCGCTGAATCATATTCCTAATTTAGCCAAAAATAATTTATTTCAATTTGGTTTAAGCCCTATTGATGAAGCTATACAAGTTTCAGTCAAAGCTAGAAAGGATGGTCATGAAAAAATACTTTTATTAGCTTCTGAAAATAAACAAGGTCAGCGTACAGCCCGGCTTTTAACCGAATATTGGGAGGAAAACGGAGGTACGGTGCTTGAAACACAATTCTATAACCCGAAAGAACATGATTTTTCCAGTCCGATAAAAGATTTGCTTAATCTTGAAGAAAGTAAATACCGCTATAACAGATTGAAAAGCCGGTTAGGAATTAATATTAAATATACAGAACGTAGGCGTCAAGATGTAGATGCTATTTTTTTATCGGCGCCCCCACATAACGCACGATCTATATATCCTCAATTACGGTTTTATCGTGCCACCCGGGTTCCAGTTTATTCCCCTCCACAAATATACAGCGGACATAGCAATCGTTCTAAGGATCTAGATTTAGACTCCATTATCTTTTGCGATATTCCCTGGCTTTTTGCTGATTCATATCAAGGAGAATTGAGCCTCGCTTCATTACAGGGACTATGGCAACAATTTCCAGCAAAATATATCAGATTGTTTGCATTGGGTATTGATTCTTTCAATATTATTGATCATTTGAGCCAGTTAAATAATATTCCTTATCCAGGTGGCACAGGTTCTTTGTCTGTTAACATGGAGAATAGAATTACTCGCCAGCTGGTCTGTGCTAAATTTGTAAATGGGCATCCGATATTGCAGGACTTTACTGTTGATGAAATGCCTTATAATCAAGATATTGTTTATTCAGAGGATGCTATGCCTAAGTTATGATAAATAAGGCTCGTCCATTCCATCTTGTCCGGGGAGAACAATCAGAACAGCTCGCCTGTGATTATTTATTACAACAGGGTTTGCAGATAGTCGATAGAAACTTTCGTTGCAAATACGGCGAACTGGATCTCATTATGCTGGATGCCAATACGCTGGTTATTATTGAGGTCAGATTCCGAAAATCAGACAAATATGGCGGAGCACTGGAAAGCATTACCCGAAAAAAACAAGCGCGTATTATTGCTACTACCCAGTATTATTTAATGAAAAATAAATTGAAGAATTCGGTTCGTTTTGATGTTATAACATTATCTAATGATAGGAATATTAACTGGATAAAAAATGCTTTTCAATAAACCCAACTTATCTTGGGAAATATATTATAGTATTCTCAAAGATGAAGAGTATATCATCCCATTTTTAAATTAATCTCTATCAATGAGCCTAAAAGACAGAGTTATTAAGCACTTTACCGAAAGCATTCAAACAAAACAGGATGCCCTGTCCAGTTTATCTGAGCTGATCGCTTTTGCTTCACAAAAAATGGTTGAAGCATTAGTTAATGATAGAAAAATATTGTGTTGTGGCAACGGTGGCTCAGCAGGCGATGCCCAGCATTTTTCATCAGAAATGCTCAATCGTTATGAACGTGAACGTCCGGCTCTTCCTGCTATTGCTCTGACCACAGACACGTCGACCATAACCTCAATTGCTAATGACTATCATTTTGATGAGATTTTTGCCAAACAAATACGCGCTCTGGGTCAGGCAGGTGATATTTTGCTGGTTTATTCAACTAGTGGAAATTCAGCCAATATTATCAGTGCTGTAAAAACAGCGCATGACAAAGAGCTCGTCGTTATCGCTTTAACAGGAAAAGACGGGGGTAGTTTGTCTTCCTTGTTAAATGAGCCAGATGTTGAAATTAGAGTACCTTCTAATTCAACGGCACGTATTCAGGAAGTCCATTTAGTCATTACCCATTGTTTTTGTGATTTAATTGATTTACAACTTTTTGGTGCTTAGATTTAAGATGAAACTATTTTTCTTGTTTATTTCAATTCATTTTCTATTATCTGCTTGTTCTACGATTGCTACTGGAGGCGCAGAAATAACAGGGCTGTCCCTATTACATGACCGGCGAAGCAGTGCTGTTATTTTGAGTGATGAGCGGATAGAGCTTAATGCCTTAACAAACTTAATTGCAGAACAAGACATCCGTAAAGCTTGTCATATCAATGTAACTTCTTATAATGGCATAGTACTGGTGACGGGAGAAGCCGCTACTAAGGAATTACGCAGTAAAATCATCAATATTGTCAGGCAAATAGTGGGTGTTAAAATCATTCACAATGAATTAGTAGTGGCCGAACCCTCTTCGTTTATTAGTAGAAGTGAAGATACTTACATTACTACAAGAGTAAAATCCGCCTTAAGCAAGGTAAAAAACTTACCCGGTTTTGATGCCACCCGAGTCAAGGTGATTACCGAAGATAACAGTGTTTATTTATTAGGCATAGTGCATAAAAAAGAAGGGCTTGTTGCCACTGAAATAGCGCGACGAGAAAATGGTGTCAAACAGGTGGTCAAAATATTTGAATATATTGATTATTGAATGTGCTATTCCAGCCCCAGTTTTTTGAGTCGGTAACGTAAAGACCGGAATGTCATGCCCAGATATTTTGCTGTTGCGGTTTTATTCCATCGGTTTTCTTGCAGAGCACGATTTATCGCATCTTTTTCTATTTCTTCCAGATAATCTTCTAGTGTACTAGCCGCTGCATTATAATCTTCAGTTTTAACTGACTTCGTGTCAATGGTAAGGCTAAGATTCAAGTCATCCAGATCGATAATATTGCCCTCATATAATGCCAGTGCTCGTTCCAGAATGTTCTCTAGCTCTCGTACATTTCCGGGATAATGATAGTTTTGCAACGCGTGCATGGCTTGTTTGGAGAAAAGGGGCTGAACCTGGCTATTGAGTTTGGCTAATTTTGCTAATAAATGAGTGACTAATTCAGGAATATCAGCTGATCTGTCGCGTAATGAAGGCGTTATCAATTCAATGACATTAATACGATAATACAAATCTTGTCTAAAGCCACCATCTTCAACCATTTTATTAAGATCTTTATGCGTTGCACTGAGTAAGCGTATATTTATATTAACCTCATGTTGCTCACCCACTGGACGTATTTTCTTCTCTTGTATAGCACGTAATAATTTAACTTGCAGTGTTAATGGTAAATCAGCCACTTCATCTAAAAATAAGGTACCGCCATCGGCGGCTTGAAACAGCCCTTTTTTATCCGCTGTTGCTCCTGTAAAGCTACCTTTTTTATGTCCAAAAAATTCACTTTCCATTAACTCATGAGGAATAGCACCACAGTTAACAGCAATAAAAGGGCTATCACTTCTAGGACTTTGTTGATGTATCAGTTTGGCCACTAATTCTTTACCAGAACCTGACTCGCCACGGATATAAACCGGTGCCTGACTGCGTGCAACTTTTTCAATTTTGGTTCTAATATCTCTCATTGCCTGAGAATCGCCTAAAAGGGTCTGGCGTGTTCTCCTTTCTTTTGTTGTCTGGTTTTTATGTGACAGTTTAAGCGCATTATTGACTAATTGCCGGAGTACTTTTAAATCAACTGGTTTTGACAAAAAATCAAATGCGCCTCTTTTCATGGCTTTGATCGCAGTATCCATATTGCCATGAGCTGTGATCACAGCAATGGGCATGGGTTTTTCTTTTTGTTGAATAAAATCAACCAGGTCAAGACCATTTCCATCGGGTAATTTCATATCGGTTAAACAAAGATCAAAATCATGCTCAGAAAGTAACAATTTGGCTGACTGCAGATTATCTGCACAAAATGTTTTAATGTCCATTCTATTCAAGGTGATTTCTAATAATTCCCTGATATCTGGTTCATCATCAATAACTAGTGTCAGTGGCTGGCTCATATTGCTATCATCGGGTCATCTGCACGGGGCAGGCAAAGTTTAAAGCTACTTTTATTATCATCAGTGATAGCATAGCTCAATTTCGCCTGATTGAGTTCAGCTAATTCTTTTGATATGTACAAGCCTAGACCGGTGCCTGTAGTTGAGGTGGTAAAAAAGGGTTCAAAAAGATGATTGACTGTTTGCTCCTCAATTCGGCTACCATTATCCATGATCCTGAGATAAGGCATTTTTTCAGATATGCCTAACTCTATAATAATTTTGTGAGTCGTTAAATCCCCGTATTTGAGCGCATTAGCACAGAGGTTGTTCATGATTTGTATCAGATGTCCTTCATCCATAAAAACCCATAAATCTGTTTCCTTAGCATGAATGGTAAAGCTATTGGGATCACAAGCCATGTCAAGGATGAAACTTTTTAAATAACTAGCAAGCCACAAGTTCAGGTTTATTTTTTCTCTTTTAGAAGGTTCTCTGCGAGAGAGTTGTAACACATCTTCAATGATTTTATTCACTCGCAGGCTATGGTTTTGAATGATTTCTGTCAGACGCTCATCTTCTGATGATAATTCAGCTGATTCTGATAAAAGTTGCCCGGCATGGCTGATAGCCCCTAAAGGATTTCTGATCTCATGGGCAATACTTGCCGTTAAACGACCTAATGAAGCTAATTTACTTTGCTGTAATCTCTGATTATAAAGTGAAATATCTTCCAGAATAATCATATGAAAGGTTTCATGCTGCGTTTCCAATACAGAAAAACGAACATGAACATCACTGTGATTAGCTAACCGTATCAGGGCAAAATTTTGCTGATGATCATTTAACCATAACTCAAAACATTCGCTGAGTTGCGATGAAATGTCAGTAAGATAATTGAATGGGGGTTTAATATTAACACTTTCAGTCATGTTTAAAGTGGCCTCATTACACATTTTAATCTGTTGCAATGAGTTACTGATAATAATACCGGACTGAAGATGTTGAATGATGTATTGGTTCAGTTCTTCAAGATTAAGCGCTTTTTGTTGATGAAACGATGCCAGAATTTCAGACTGTTCAGTGCGTTTGGCTAGTACATAGGATAAATATGCAATAGTGAAGAAAGAAGCACCTAGCATTCCAGCATAAGTGAATGAAGTATTGCTATTTGGAATATTGGAAAGCGAATAGAATTGTTCGCTTAATATAAACAGACTGGCTAATGCTGCAAATAATAAGGCGCAGCGTCCCCCTATTAACAAGCCCCCTCCAGCGATAGAAACCACAAGGAGGATGCCGATACCGCTGTATATGCCTCCGCTGGCGTGCATTAGCAAGGTGATAAAAGCAATGTCGGTAAAAATGGCTATTTGAGATTGCGCGGTATAGCTAAATAGTTTCCAAAAAATACAAACACCTGATAATACCGTAATCCCAAAGTAACTTAGACTAAAATAACTTAATAAACGCGCATTATAATTAGCCGGTAAAGTGGCATCAAAATGACTATGAAATATAATTATAAACAGTGATGAAATGATCAGTCGATAAATAAAAAAAACTTTTAATAGCGACCAGGCCTGGTCAACAGGTATGCCATAGCCCTTGGAAAATGGACAGGGGTAAATGGTGTTTATTTGGTTTGAAGCCATAAAGTAGGTGGTTTTTTTGTAGATTGGGTAGAATATACGCTAATTTTCTTAACACTACATAATCAAAAGCACCGTTTTATTCTACTTTAGAATAATTGTGCTGATGGAGAAACGATGAATATCCATGAATATCAAGCCAAACAGCTATTTCGAGCGTATGGCATTCCCTCACCCCGAAGCAAACATGTGGCAACCGTTGATGATGCTGTTCTTGCCACTCAGGACATACCGGGTAATGCCTGGGTAGTTAAAGCCCAAGTCCATGCAGGTGGGCGAGGTAAAGTGGGTGGGGTAAAGATTGCTAAAAATAGCCGTGAAGTTAGGCAGTTTTCTTCTGAAATGTTAGGAAGTCGTCTGGTGACTAAACAAACTGGGGCAGAAGGTCTACCTATTGAATCTCTATTAATAGAGGCTACATCAGGGATTAAACGGGAATTTTATTTGAGTGTGCTGGTAGATAGAGCCAGTGAACGCGTTATGTTTATCAGTTCAATTGCAGGTGGTATGGATATCGAAGCAGTTGCTGAAGATACACCTGAGAAAATTCTCGCTATTGTTGTTGATCCTGCGGCAGGATTGCAATCTTTTCAATCTCGACAAGTGGCTTTTTCCTGGGCTTTACAAGGCGCTCAAATTAGAGCGCTGGATAAAATAATGCAAGGCATGTATCGCTTATTGCTGGAAAAAGATGCCAGTCAAATTGAGATTAATCCACTAATAGAAACAGAATCAGGTGAAATAATAGCCCTGGATGCAAAGATTAATTTTGACGATAATGCGGTGACTCTACATCCTGATATTTTAGAATTAAGAGATCAAGGGCAAGAAGATGAAAAAGAAAACAAAGCCCAGGAATATGACTTAAATTACATTACTCTGGATGGTTCTATTGGTTGTATGGTCAATGGTGCGGGTTTAGCCATGGCAACTATGGATTTGGTTAAACTGAAAGGTGGTGCACCAGCCAATTTTCTGGATGTCGGTGGCGGCACCAATACAGAAAAGGTGTGTGAAGCCTTTAAACTGATTCTATCAGATACTAATGTAAAAGCGGTTTTAGTCAATATTTTTGGAGGCATCGTGCAATGCGATATTATTGCAAAAGGTATTTTAACGGCTGTTGATGAAGTTCATGTCACTATTCCTGTCGTAGTCAGGCTAGAGGGAACCAATGCAGAAAAAGGCAGGGCATTATTAAATGATTCTGATTTTGGTGTTATAGCAGCGGATGATTTAGCCAGTGCAGCAGAACAGGTCGTGGCTTTAGCTAAGGAGGTGGCATGAGTATATTAATAAATCAACAAACCAAAGTAATTTGTCAAGGTTTTACCGGTAAGCAAGGTACTTTTCATTCTGAGCAAGCTTTAGCTTATGGCACACAATTAGTAGGTGGCGTAACACCAGGTAGGGCAGGGCAGATGCATTTGAGTCTGCCTGTCTTTAATACTGTTGCAGATGCAGTAAAAGCAACCGCTGCAACTGCAAGTATGATTTATGTCCCTCCCTTTTTTGCAGCAGATGCGATTTTAGAAGCAGTTGATGCAGGTATTGGCCTGATTATCTGTATTACCGAAGGTATTCCAGTGCTGCAAATGCTCAAAGTTAAAGCAGCAATGGCGAATACAAATGCTTTATTAGTCGGACCCAACTGCCCAGGCGTGATAACACCGGGTGAATGCAAAATTGGTATTATGCCGGGGATGATTCATTCACCAGGCAATATCGGTATTGTTTCACGATCAGGTACTTTAACTTATGAAGCAGTTCATCAGACAACTCAGGCAGGATTAGGACAAAGTACCTGTGTAGGTATTGGTGGAGACCCTATTCATGGCATGACATTTATTGATGTGATCAGTCGTTTTCAGGATGATGAGCAAACCAAAGGTATTATTATGGTTGGTGAAATAGGCGGGAGTGAGGAGGAAGAAGCTGCAGACTATATTAAAGAATATGTGAGCAAACCGGTGGTTTCTTATATTGCCGGCAGAACAGCACCTGCTGGAAAGAGAATGGGACATGCAGGCGCTATTGTAACCGGAGGTAAAGGAACGGCAGAAGGTAAGGTTGCAGCTCTTAAGGCAGCCGGAACTGAAGTGGTCGATTCTCCTACACAAATGGGCATGGCCATGAAAGCTTGTTTATAGCATAATCAGGTTGCTGCAGATTTTTTTACACAGAGGGGGCAAAATCCGCAGCGGCAACTACCCATTCTAAATGTGTTATTCAGTCGCTAGAGCAGGTTTTTCAGTGGTATTGCTTTCATTTGCTTGAATAGCTTCTTCAGCAGTTACAGAATCGACAGCTTCGGCTATTGTAGCCGCTTCCTTTATCTTAATTAACCAGCCATCTTTACCGATACATTCCCCTTTATGCGCTTGGGCTATAAGATCAATACGAGCAAATCCACCACGTAATTCAGCAGGCAATTTAGCGGTTATCTGGAAAAAGCTTTTTTTATCAACAACAGTAGGTTCTAACACTATTTTTTTTGCAAAAACGCGTATTGTAGATGGGTCAATTGAACCCATAGCCTTAACAGCAATTATTGATTCTGGTGCTACCTCTATAAAAGGCTGGTTTCGTACTCTTTCGGCTGGAACAAAGTCTCTAAACTGTGGAGGTTTGCAATAATGTCTTGCCCCGCCCACTTCAAATGCATAAGTAGATCCAGTAAAAAACAGTATCACCAACAATGGGCTGTATTTCAGATTTGTTATTATTTTCATATAGTGTGCCTCACATCTTATCTTAAATTAGGAACGTGCACGGAATAACTTCGGCAACTGGCGAAGGATTTTTATTCGTGTT
>CAZDMC010000040.1:0-10337 GCA_964506335.1 uncultured Methylomarinum sp.
CTTTTTCGCCCAGATTTTCCACAAAATCCGTGTTCAACTGATTTTTCTAGGATAATCATGATAAAGAGCGAGGATTTAATAATATCCAAAAGTTTGACGCAGGATTTTTGTTCGTATTCAAGGCGTAGCAACAGGTGCATAGCAGGCTACGCAACTGTTGCTACAACACAGAAGACGGACAAAAAGACACGTCAATATTTGGATATTATTAAATTCTCGCGCCTAATAACAAAAAGATACTAGTTTATGGATTTAGCAAAAGCAGTCAACTCTCTCAAATCATTCGCTGGCATGGGACTCGGTGCGCCACTGGTTATCGTGATGGTTTTATCAATGATCACCTTGCCATTGCCGGCTTTTCTACTGGATTTGTTCTTTACCTTTAATATTGCCTTTTCGCTAATTATTTTACTGGTCGTGGTGTATAGCCTTAAACCGCTTGAGTTTGCTGTTTTTCCTTCTGTTATTTTGATCGCCACATTATTAAGACTGGCACTGAATGTAGCGTCTACCCGTGTTGTTCTGCTTGATGGACACAATGGTGGAGATGCTGCAGGCAAAGTCATCGAAGCATTTGGTTCTTTTGTTATTGGTGGCAATTTTGCGGTAGGCATCGTGGTTTTTGCTATTTTAGTCATTATTAATTTTGTGGTGGTAACCAAAGGTGCCGGACGTGTTGCAGAAGTAGGCGCAAGATTTACCCTGGATGCTATGCCAGGCAAGCAAATGGCGATTGATGCCGATTTGAATTCAGGGCTGATTGATCAGGATGAAGCCAGAGAACGACGTGCTGAAATAGCCGCAGAAGCTGATTTTTATGGCTCAATGGATGGTGCCAGTAAATTTGTCCGGGGTGACGCCATCGCTGGAATTATCATTCTTTTTGTTAATATTATTGGCGGCCTGGCTATTGGTGTTGGCCAGCATGAGATGAGCTTTGCTGATGCAGGGCAAGTGTATGTGTTATTAACCATAGGGGACGGGCTGGTAGCGCAAATTCCTTCATTATTATTATCGACTGCTTCTGCAATTGTTGTTACACGCGTTCGTGGTAGCGACGAAAACGTAGGTCAGCAAGTTAGTGCTCAGTTATTTAATGATCCAAAAGCTTTAATTATTACCGCAACCATTATGGGCTTGCTAGGAATTATTCCGGGAATGCCAAATCTGGTGTTCATTTTATTGGCACTGGCCTTATTAGGCAGTGCTTATCTCATCATTCAGCGCCAGAAAAAAGAACAGGACGTTATATTGGAAGCGGCAGCGCAAGTGCCACAACAAGCAGCAACAGAAATTAAAGAGCTGGGCTGGGATGATGTAATGCCAGTCGATGTGATTGGTCTGGAAGTAGGCTATCGCTTGATTCCTTTAGTCGATAAAAATCAAGGAGGACAGCTCATGACACGGATTAAAGGGGTCAGAAAAAAGCTTTCCCAGGAATTAGGTTTTTTAATACCCTCTGTACATATAAGAGACAATCTGGATTTATCGCCGACAAGTTATCGCATTTCTTTAATGGGCGTTACCGTAGACGAGGCAGAAATCAGACCTAATCTGGAAATGGCTATTAATCCAGGGCAAGTATTTGGCACTATTCAGGGTGAGATAACCCAAGACCCTGCTTTTGGTTTAGACGCTATCTGGATAGACCCAAACCAGAAAGATCAGGCACAAACATTGGGCTATACCGTGGTTGACCCAGGTACTGTGGTGGCAACCCATCTGAGTCATATTTTACAAACCAATGCGCATGACTTGTTTGGATATGAAGAAGCGCAGAATATTATGGATAATCTGGCTAAAACCGCACCAAAGCTGGTGGAGGATCTGGTTCCCAAAACCTTGGCTTTAGGCGTTATTGTCAAAGTGTTACAAAATTTATTACGCGAAAATGTATCGATCAGAGATATCCGCACTATTGCTGGAACTTTGGCGGATTATGGTATTAAAAGTCAAGATCCTGACATCTTGACATCCGCTGTTCGAGCCGCTTTAGGACGCTCAATTGTCCATGAAATCAATGGAGTAGAAAATGAAATGGCGGTAATTACTTTAGAACCCGAGTTGGAACAGTTGTTGCTTCAATCATTGCAAACGGCAGGTGACAATGGGGCAGGAATTGAACCGGGCTTAGCCGAACAAATGCATAAATCATTAGAAGAGAGTGCTCAAAAAATGGAAATAGAGGGTCATGTCGCTGTTCTGCTGGTTTCTTCTTTTGTTCGACCCTGGTTAGCCCGGTTTGTCCGTCATTCTATTTCTGGCTTACATGTGCTTGCCTATACTGAAATCCCTGAAGATCGGCAGATTAAAGT
This sequence comes from uncultured Methylomarinum sp., assembly GCA_964506335.1. GTDB lineage: Bacteria > Pseudomonadota > Gammaproteobacteria > Methylococcales > Methylomonadaceae > QPIN01. The sequence continues at coordinate 2,316 of CAZDMC010000040.1, forward strand.
GGTTTCAACCGTGGGGCAACGTGCCAATCCATAATTAAATACAAAGGATACAGGACTCTATGAAAATCAAACGTTTTGTTGCAAAAGATATAAGATTGGCCATGCGTATGGTTAAAGAAGAATTGGGCGCAGATGCGGTCATTATGTCGAATCGATCTGTTGATGAAGGGGTAGAAATTGTTGCAGCAAAAGACTTCGATGAGCAAAGCTTTCATAATCAACTGGATACTCAAGTCAAATCAGCAAAAAAACCAGTATCAGCAAAGAAAAAAAATGAACTGGCTGATTTTGAAGCAGAAAAAAACAAAGTCCATCTGATTAGCAGTCCTAGAAAAAAAGGCGCTGATGGAAGTCTTCCAAAAACAGCTATTCACCGTCCACATCGGCCGATAGATCCGTATATTGGATATGCTGAAAAAATTCATTTGGCAACTGAAAACAATAGACTATCTAAACAAAATAAAACAGCTGTTTTGTCAGCAGAAAACACTCTTGAAAAACAGAATTTTATTAAAAATAAGCAAGAGATTAATAAGCAAATAGCAATAAATGATCGCTTTATGCAGGAAATGCGTAAAGAAATAAAATCAATAAAATCAGCACTCGATAGCCGTCTGTCTGAGGTATCCTGGAACCAGGGACTACAAAGCAATCCGATACGATTGGATTTACTGCGCCGATTAGCTGACATGGGGTTTTCAAAAAAATTAACCCTTAAAATAGCCAATCGTCTGGATAGCCATGAAGAAGAAGATGCTGATGTTGTCTTTGCAAAAGCCAAAGAAATGCTGGCTAAAGTACTACCTATTGCCGATGATAACTTATTGGAATACGGCGGAATTGTTGCTTTGGTAGGCCCTACAGGCGTAGGAAAAACCACCACGATTGCCAAACTGGCAGCAGAGTACGTTTTAAAGCATGGTGCTCGGCAAGTGGCAATGATTACCACAGATAATCACAGAATCGGAGCGCATGAGCAACTTTTAACCTATGGTCGCTTGCTGGATGTGCCCGTCCGCGTAGCAACCAATGCAGATGAATTGCAAGATCATATTAATAGTTTTAGCGATAAATCATTAATACTGATAGATACCGCTGGCATGAGTCAAAGAGATATGCGCCTGGCAGAACAGATTAAAACATTGCAGCAAGGCAATTTAATGATTAAGACCTATCTGGTGATGTCGGCTACCACACAATACAAAGCGATGAATGAAATAATAAATGCCTTTAAAGTTTTTCAGCCAGAATTCAGTATTTTAACTAAACTGGATGAAACAGTGCTAAAAGGCTCAAGTCTGTCGGCAATTATAGAACAGCAAATACCTGTTTCTTTTGTAACTAATGGTCAGCAGGTACCCGAAGATATTGAAATGCCTGATGCCTATACGTTGATAGAACAGTGTGCTGCTGAAGAAAGCAGCTATAATGAACAGTTGAGTTATGATGAATGGCTGGCAGAAGGCTATGCATAAATCATTTGACCAAGCGGCTGGAATAAGAAAAATGAGACAAATTAAACCAAAACCTGTTCGAGTCTTTGCCATTACCAGTGGCAAAGGGGGCGTTGGAAAAACCAATATATCCGTCAATTTGGGTGTGGCTCTATCTCATATAGGACGCCGAGTTGCTTTGCTTGATGCGGATATGGGATTGGCAAATGTCGATATTTTACTGGGTCTGTCACCAAAATATAATCTGTCCCATGTTTTAAAGGGCGAAAAAACACTGCAGGATATTATATTAACCGGGCCTCATGGCCTGCAAGTTATTCCAGCCTCTTCCGGTATTCAACATATGACTGACCTTTCCAATATTGAGCAGGCAGGGATTATTAGAGCATTTAGCAATCTGGATCAGAATCTTGATGATTTAATTGTTGATACTGCAGCGGGTATTTCCTCTAGCGTGGTTAATTTTGCCAGAGCCTGTCAAGATATTATAGTCGTTATTTGTGATGAGCCGACCTCTTTAACCGATGCCTATGCCTATATTAAATTGCTAAACCGGGATTACGGTTTGAATCATTTTCATATTATTGCCAATATGGTTCAATCTGAAAAGCAAGGTCAGCAGTTATATACTAAACTTACCAAAGTGACTGACCGGTATCTGGATGTTACTTTAAGTTATACCGGAGCCGTGCCTTTTGATGACTGTTTGCGTAAAGCAGTGCAAAAACAAAAACCGGTAATTGTGGCTTTTCCTCAAAGTAAATCAGCCATCGCTTTTAGTAATCTGGCGCTTAAAATCAATAGCTGGCCGATTAAAATACAAGCCGGTGGCTATCTTGAGTTTTTTGTTGAGCGAATGATTCAATATAATAGCCAAGAGGATGTTGCATGAATGGAGCGTCTATGTACGCGACAATGCAAACAGGAAGCGGTGATGCAAATGACCTGGTCATTAAGCATGTGCCGCTGGTAAAACGGATTGCTTTTCATTTGATGGGCCGCCTGCCCGATTCAGTTCAAGTTGATGATTTGATTCAGGCAGGCATGCTAGGCTTATTAGAAGCGATAAAAAAATATGATGCCACGCAAGGTGCCAGCTTTGATACTTATGCAGGGATTCGAATAAGAGGCTCCATGCTGGATGAAGTGCGACGTTCAGACTGGACACCTCGTTCCGTTCATAAAAAGGCACGGATGGTTTCAGAAGCTATAAGAGAAATAGAAAATAATACCGGGAGTGAAGCCAGAGACAGTGATATTGCCGACCATTTACAAATAGATCTTGAACAATACAATCATATTCTTCAAGATTCAGTAGGATGTAAAACCCTGAGTGTAGAGCAACTTACTGAATTTGGTGATGCTGTCTATAACGAATCACAAACAGAGTATACTGAACCCCTTGATATTTTGGGCAGTGAGAAATTTAAACAAGCATTAGCGCAAGCTATTATGCAATTGCCAGAAAGAGAGCGTCTGATTGTTTCGCTGTATTATGATGAAGAATTGAATTTACGTGAAATAGGCGAAGTTTTAAATATCAGTGAGTCTCGAGTCAGCCAGATTAGTAGCCAGGCGATGTTAAGGTTAAGAGCAAGGCTTGCAGACTGGATTGAAGACAATGATAATACTTAGCTATGCGTGTTTTATACGATTCAAACCTTATTGTTGTGAGTCGATAATATTTATATAAAGAATTAAAACCTGGAGATTTCCTTGGATAAAAACATGAAAATTCTTGTTGTTGATGATTTTTCAACCATGAGACGTATAGTAAAAAATCTGTTGAGAGATCTTGGCTTTGCTAATACCGTTGAAGCTGATGATGGTAAAACAGCGTTACCTATTTTAGAAGCAGGCGGTATTGATTTTTTAGTGACTGACTGGAATATGCCAGGAATGACAGGCATTGATTTATTAAAAGCAGTGAGATCAAATCCTGATTTAGTCAATTTACCGGTATTAATGGTTACCGCTGAAGCCAAAAGGGAACAAATCATTATGGCAGCCCAGGCAGGTGTCAATGGTTATGTCATTAAGCCTTTTACAGCAGGAACATTGAAAGAAAAAATAGAAAAAATCTTTGAACGTATAGATGGTTAAAACTCATCAAATTAAGGAGACTGCTGGATGACCAACAATAATCGTTTAGTGCTGGCCAAAGATCTGGTTGCAGCCCTGGAAAATGGGAATAATGAGGATGCGGACCGACTATTAGACGAAATAGCCGGTTTAAGAGAAACACAACTGTTTCAAGAAGTAGGCCGATTGACTCGGCAACTACACGATACCATGCATGGTTTTTCTTTAGATTCAAAAATAACGGCTATTACAGAACATGATATTCCAGATGCAAAAGAACGCTTGCAATATGTAATTACCATGACCGAAGAGGCTGCTAATAAGACTTTAACGGCAGTTGAAAACTTGTTACCTGTTTCCCAAGAACTCAATGATCAAGCAGAACAACTGTCTGAGAAGTGGGAGCGATTTTTGGATAGAGAAATGCCTTTTGAAGAATTTAAAAACATGAGTGCAGAAATTACTCGTCATTTTCAGATATCAAAGGGTTCCTTACAAGAAGTCCAAAATGGATTGAATGAAATTTTATTGGCTCAGGGATTCCAGGATCTAACCGGACAAATTATCAAACGAGTCATTAATTTAGTTCAGGACCTGGAAAAAAGCATGGTTGACTTGGTTCGTATTTCAGGCGGAACCAGTAACTCTGCTAGCAAAAAACCCGATATTGAATTGCCAGGGCCTGTTGTGCCGGGCATTGATGATAAGCAAAAGGACGTCGCAACAAGCCAAGATGATGTCGATGACCTTTTATCAAGTCTGGGCTTTTAGGCGAGGTGTTTTACATCATCGGTATTGCATATTTTGGTTTTTGTGTATCTATACTTCGCGCGGTCACCAATGCGAATTTTATAACAAGTTTTTTTTCGCCGATAGCAAGGCGCAGAAACAGTTACATAGCATGCTATGTAACTGTTTCTGCAACGCAGTCTAGCGGTGAAAAAAAACAAATAGAAAACCGCATTTATGACCGCACGAAGTGTATTACAGATAATATTTTATTTCCATCGTTAAGGAAAAATTATGGCAGTTGATCTGGATGATGAAATTTTACAGGACTTCTTGCTCGAAGCAGGTGAAATTCTTGAATTATTAGGAGAGCAACTGGTAACACTTGAACAGTCACCCGATGACCTTGATCTGTTAAATGCTATATTCAGAGGTTTTCATACCATTAAAGGCGGAGCTGGTTTTTTAGCCCTGGATCCTTTGGTTGGCGTATGTCACAAAGCAGAAGATGTATTTGATGTTTTAAGAGAAGGCGGACGCAAAGTGTCTGCTGATTTAATGGATGTCATTTTAGAAGTGGTCGATGTTGTGAACTTGATGTTTAATCAAGTTAGAGCAGGGGAAGACCCTGAACCAGCAGATGACAGTTTACTGGCACGGTTACAAGGATACACCCGTGTGGGTGGCGCGAAAGCAGAAGAAACTCAAGAAACCATTGTAGAAACGCCTGCCGCTATTGCCGATGTAGTCGAGCAAGAATTTGAAGCCATGCTTGATAATCCCTTTACGGATAACAAAGTCCAGAATAGCGATGAAATTACTGAAGACGAATTTGATAGTTTATTAGATGAATTGCATGGTCAGGGACAGTTTTCGGCTAAATCACTTACTCAAGACGAGCCGTCAAAAACCATTGATTCAGGTGATATTTCAGAAGCTGAATTTGATAGTTTATTAGATGAATTACATGGTAAAGGACAATTTTCCACTAAAAAACTTCAGCAAGAGAAAAAACCAGACACTGTTAAACCGACACCTAATAGAGGCGAAATTACAGAAAGCGAGTTTGATGACTTACTAGATGATTTGCATGGTAAAGGACAATTTAGCGGTGGCATTGCCAATACAGAAAAGGATCCTCCTAAACCTGTAGCCAAACCCGAACCTGTTCCAGAATCAACAAAAGTCGAGAAAAAAAAGGCAAAAACTGTTGCTGCTAAAAAAACAGAGAAAGAGCCCGCCAAATCCACAGCTAAAGCAAATAAAGCAGTCAAGAAGCCAACAGCACCACAAGGAGAGACAACAGTCAGAGTCGATACCCAGGTTCTGGATGAAATAATGAATATGGTTGGCGAGCTGGTTCTGGTTAGAAATCGTTTTCAAACCCTTAAATCAGCATCAGATCATTCATCTGAAAAATCCCACTCAAATGAAGAAGTAGCAAAAGCCGTTTCTAATCTGGATGTGGTTACGGCTGATTTGCAATTAGCCGTAATGAAAACCAGAATGCAACCGATTAAAAAAGTTTTTGGTCGATTTCCTCGTGTGGTTCGAGATTTATCGCGCAGTTTAAAAAAGGAAATTAAACTGGAATTGGTGGGCGAAGAAACCGATCTTGATAAAAACCTGGTTGAAGCTCTGGCTGATCCATTGGTGCATTTAGTGAGAAATGCTGTAGATCATGGTATTGAATTACCTGAAGATAGGCTTGCTGCGGGTAAACCTCAGGAAGGAAAAGTGGTCTTAACCGCTTCTCAGGAAGGTGACCATATTCTTTTGTCCATCAAAGATGATGGCAAAGGCATGAATGCGGATCATTTGAGACGCATTGTTGTTGAAAAAGGCTTAATGGATGAAGAAACAGCAGCAAGACTTGAAGACAAAGACTGTTTTAACCTGATTTTTATGCCCGGGTTTTCAACAAAAACCGAAATTTCGGATGTATCAGGCCGAGGCGTAGGTATGGATGTGGTTAAAACCCGCATCACCCAAATGAATGGTATTGTTGAAATAGACTCTGTTGAAGGTGTTGGCAGTACTATCATTATTAAAGTGCCTCTAACACTTGCCATTATGCCTACTTTAATGGTTATTCTAGACAAGCAGGCGTTTGCTTTACCACTGGCCAGTGTACTTGAAATTCTGGATTTAGATTTACGCACAACCAATGTGGTCGATGGACAATTAGTTATCATGGTAAGGAACAAAGCCTTGCCGGTATTTTTTCTCAGCGAATGGCTGATTAATGATCCTGGTTACACAGTAAATAAGCAGACTACGGGGCATGTTGTTATTGTTAATTCCGGTGGAAAGTCTATCGGCTTTGTGGTTGATAAATTAATAGGACAGGAAGAAGTAGTTATTAAACCCTTAGGCGCAAAATTACAGGGACTGGATGGTCTGGCCGGAGCAACTATAACGGGGGATGGTAAAATTGCATTGATTCTTGATGTGTCAGGGCTGATGAAACGGTATGCAAAAAGCTAGTGTTTGGTTATTTTTAAAATCTAATTTAAAAAAATACTGTTTAAATTATTATGGCGATTCGGGTATTAATTGTTGATGACTCCTGGTTTATTTGTAAAAGGATTAAGGATATTCTGGAAAAAGAAGCTGATTTCAAAGTAGTCGGGATAGCCAAAAATGGCAAGGAAGCGTTATTAATGACGGTTCAGCTAGAGCCTGATGTGATAACAATGGATGTGGAAATGCCGGTGATGAACGGGATTGTGGCTGTACAAAAAATCATGGCAGAATGTCCAACAGGTATTTTAATGTTTTCTGCCGCTACACATGCAGGTGCAAAGGCAACACTTGACGCTCTTAATGCCGGAGCTGTAGATTTTTTACCGAAGCAATTGAGTGAACTTGATAGTAACAAGGAAACCGCAGAGCAATTATTAAGATATAGAGTGCGTATAGTCGCTAAACAAAAAAAGAGGATTACCGAGAAAGCATTTCAAAACAGCTTGGCTGTCAGGAAAAAAGCATCGTTACATTCATCTGCAGCTATTAAACCAGATAGCCCTCCTGTTTATAGACAATCTAGTAACAAAATTGATTTGTTAGTTATTGTGGCATCAACAGGTGGACCTGTTGCAATACAAAAAGTACTGACTCATCTCTCTGCCGACTGTTCGTTTCCAATACTCATTGTTCAGCATATGCCTCGAAACTTTACTAAAAGTTTTTCTGAAAGATTAAATACCTTATGCAAAGTAACCGTAAAAGAAGCAGCACATGGCGATGCATTAAAACCAGGGCTGGCTTTATTAGGCCCTGGAGGCATGCAAATAGAAGTCAAAGGTGCTTCAAGGAAAACAGTGTCGCTGAGAGATAAGCAACAGAAGGAGATATATAGTCCCTGTGCTGATATTACCTTAACATCAATAGCAGCCATTTTTTCAACCCATGTATTAACCGTTGTTTTAACGGGTATGGGAGCAGACGGAACAGAAGGCGCAAAAAAATTAAAGCAAAAAGGCGCGCAAATTTGGGCGCAAGATGAAGCCAGTTGTACAATTTATGGTATGCCCAAGGCCATTGTCGATGCCAAAATAGCAGATAAAGTATATAGCCTTGATAAAATTGCCTACCAATTTGAAAGGCTACGATAGTCTTTTACTTAGGAACGTGCACGGAATAACTTCGGCAACTGGCGCAGGATTTTTGTTCGTGTTCAAAGCGAACAAAAATCCTGCGTCAAACTTTCGGACATTATTAAATCCTCGCTCCTTACCCAATTTTTCCTAATAAA
>CAZDMC010000041.1:0-10287 GCA_964506335.1 uncultured Methylomarinum sp.
CAGGTAAAGCATCGAGGCGACTGCATCGACTCTGAGTCCATCAAGGTGAAACTCTTCCAGCCAGAAGTTAGCACTGGCTAATAGAAAATTTTTAACTTCATTTCGACTGTAGTTATAGATCAATGTGCCCCAGTCACGATGTTCGCCTTTGCGTGGATCTTCGTGTTCATACAAAGCCGTTCCATCAAAACGAGCCAGCGCAAATGCGTCTTTGGGAAAGTGAGCCGGTACCCAATCTAAAATGATACCAATATTGTTTTGGTGACAAACATCAACAAAATAACGAAAATCATCGGGTGTGCCATGGCGACTGGTCGGTGCAAAATAACCGGTGGTTTGATAACCCCAGGACATATCAAGAGGATGCTCTGTAATGGGTAATAATTCGATGTGAGTGAAGCCCATTTCCTTGACATAATCAACCAGTTCAACAGCTAGTTGCTGATAGCTCATGAAATTGCCCTGGGCATCGCGTCGCCAGGAGCCGATATGAACTTCATAAACAGACATAGCTTCCTTTATCCAGTCATGATCTTTGCGATGCTCCATCCATCTCCCATCCTGCCATTTATATTTTGTTCCATCGACTACAAGTGCAGCGGTCTGTGGGCGGAATTCAAATTGTTGCCCATAGGGATCAGTTCTAACCAGTATTTCTCCAGACTGGGAGCTCAAAATTTCAAATTTATAAGTGCATCCGACGGTCAAACCAGGAATAAAGATCTCCCAGATACCACTGCTTCCAAGGTTTCGCATGGCATTGCAACGACCATCCCAGCGATTGAAATCACCCACCACACTGACGCGTTGAGCATTAGGTGCCCATACTGCAAAATGAACCCCATCTATGGAGTCTTCAGTATGTAGGTGAGCGCCTAGCTTTTTGTAAATATGCCAGTGATTGCCAGAAGCAAAAAGGTGTTGGTCAAATTCGGGTAATACCGTGCCAAAATCATAGGGGTCATAACTCAGAGTATCCTGACCGTCTTTATCTCTTATCGCCAGCTGGTAGTGTTCAGGAATATCATTTTGTGTCGTTTCATACTGGAAAAAATCAGAATCAGGAATTCTCTCAAATGCAGGACCTTTTTTACCAAGGTTGATAGATTCAGCATAGGGGGAAAAAACCGTAATAGTGGTCTTTTTAGCTTTTTTATGACGACCTAAAATGGAAAATACGTCATGATGTTTTGCTTCTGCAATTTGAATAAAATCAGCGTCTAGTGGATTTATTATTGTGATATTGCTCATTTACAATGCCCCGAAGTAGTGGTTTGTAGTAGAATAGACTTTACTAAATGTTAACAAATTTTCGGGTTTAAGATTGAATAAATTGAACGTGTAGAGTAAACCTGTTTCAAATTGTTTGATTTTTATTCAATAGAAATTTTTATGTGAAAGATTGAGAGGGTGACTATGCCAGATTCAGATAAACCAATGCAAGAACGCTTTGTTAGCCAGCTAACTCGAAGCACTATTGCTTTGATATTAGCCGGTGGTCGAGGCACTCGATTACGTCAGATGACTGACTGGCGAGCAAAACCAGCAGTGCCTTTTGGTGGAAAATTTAGAATCATAGACTTTCCATTATCGAATTGTATTAACTCCGGCATACGCAAGATTGGTATTTTAACGCAATATAAAGCAGACCCACTGATTAAACATATTCAGCAAGGCTGGGGGTTTTTAAGAGGTGAGTTTGGTGAATTTGTCAATTTAATGCCAGCGCAACAAACGGCTCAGGGTGGCGGTTGGTATGAAGGTACAGCAGATGCCATCTATCAAAGCATAGATATGCTAAGAAGTCATAATTCAGAATATGTGTTAATTCTTGCTGGTGACCATATTTATAAAATGGATTATGGCAAGATGCTTGCCGACCATGTGAGCCAGGGCGCCGATTTGACTATTGGTTGTCTTGAAGTATCACTTGATGAGGCTAAAGAGTTTGGGGTCATGCATGTTGACGAAAATAGAATGGTACAGGACTTTGTAGAGAAACCTGCCAATCCTCCGTCTATGCCAGGTAAACCTGACATTGCATTAGCATCTATGGGTATTTACGTATTTAACACCCGTTTTCTTATTGAGCAATTAATAAAAGATGTTGATACTCCAGGTTCAACCCGAGATTTTGGTCATGATATTATTCCTGCTGTCATTGATAAATATGCAGTTAATGCTTATCCTTTTTTAAATTTACAAGGCGAGCAAAGCTATTGGCGTGATGTAGGGACACTGGATGCCTATTGGTCGGCTAATATGGAGTTGATTGGCGTTAATCCTGACCTGAACTTATATGATAAAACCTGGCCTATCTGGACTTATCAGGCACAAAACCCGCCGGCAAAGTTTGTTTTTGACGACGATGATAGACGAGGGCAGGCTCTTGATTCTATGGTCTCTGGCGGCTGTATTGTTTCGGGTGCTACCGTCAGACACTCACTACTGTTTTCTGATGTAAGAGTAAATTCTTATTCTGTGGTCTCAAATTCAGTGATTTTACCCGAGGCAGAGATTGGCAGAAACTGTCGAATTAACAAAGCAATTATTGAAAAAGGCTGCCTGGTTCCAGAAGGAACGGTGATTGGTGAAGACAAAGCTGAGGATGAAAAACGTTTTCATGTGAGTTCAGGGGGAGTGGTGTTGGTGACACCCGAAATGTTAGGGCAGCAGAGACATTTGATTAGATAAGGATACTTTGTGCAAAGAATGAGTTCACCGCTAGACAGTCGCCGGGCGGGTATACTACTGCATATCTCCTCCTTGCCGGGAGGGGAGGGCGATTTTGGACAGCAAGCCTATTATTTTATTGATTTTTTGCATAACTCAGGGGTTACTGTTTGGCAAACTTTACCGCTTGGAATGCCGCATGACGATGGTTCACCCTATCAATGCCTCTCGGCTCATGCCGGAAACCCTGCCTTTATCAATATTAAATGGTTAGTCGATAAAGGTTGGTTGCATACAGAAAAACAGAATCAAGCTCATGATCTCTTAAGCAAAAGTGCTCTACTGGCACGATCTTTTTGTGATTTCCAGTCATTTGCCAGTCAACAAGATCAACAAGATTTTGAGCGGTTTTGTCTGGATAAAGCGGGCTGGCTTGATGATTTTTCTCTATTCTATGCATTGAGACAAGAATCTAAAAATAGCTGCTGGAATCAATGGCCCGCACCATTAAAAAATAAAAAACCTGCGGCTATGAAAAAAGCAGAACTACGCCTAAAGTCTCTTATTGAGAATGTGAAATACGAACAATTTGTCTTTTTTAAACAATGGGCTGAATTAAGGACTTATGCCAAACAGAGAAATGTACTCTTATTTGGTGATATTCCTATTTTTGTTTCTTATGACAGTTCCGATGTCTGGGCGAATAGAGATGTTTTTAAGCTGGATAAATCCGGTGAAATGTCCGTAGTTGCAGGCGTTCCTCCTGATTATTTTTCTGAAACAGGCCAGCGTTGGGGAAATCCGCATTATGACTGGGATTATTTAAAGAAGACTGATTTCAAATGGTGGATTGATAGAATAAACACTCAGGATGAATTGTTTGATATTGTTCGTATTGATCATTTTCGAGGCCTGGAAGCGGCCTGGGAAATTCCCGCCGATGAAGAAACGGCTATTAATGGACAATGGGCTGTTGCGCCAGGTAAAGCATTACTGAAAGCCATAGAAAAACAGTGCAATTCTATTGCTTTAGTGGCTGAAGATCTTGGGGTAATTACTGAAGAAGTGGACGCATTAAGAAATGATTTTAATTTGCCCGGCATGAAAATTCTGCAATTTGCTTTTGATGGCAATGCCGATAATTTTTATTTGCCGCATAATCATGAAAAAAACAGCGTAGTTTATACAGGAACGCATGATAATGACACCACCTTAGGCTGGTTTAATTCGCGTTCTGATCATGAAAAGCATCTTGTTTATGAGTATTTAGGTTTTTCAAATACTGCTATGCCTTTTACCTTGATTGGTGTTGCTTTAGCATCGGTGGCTAATTTAGCGATTATTCCCATGCAGGATATTTTAGAATTAGGCTCAGAACATAGAATGAATATTCCAGGCACTTGTGAAGGTAATTGGGTGTGGCGTTTTGAATGGGATCAATTGACGGATCAAAGAGCCGAGCGGCTTGCTCATTTAATTCGATTATTTGGCCGATAATCTTTATTATTCATATAAGGGTATCTCTAATAATCACCTTCAAAAATTTTCAAGAGGCGTGACTGCTGAAAGCCAATCTGAGGTAAAATATGACAAGGCTATTACATAACGACATAGGCGCAATAGATGGGAAACCTGGATTATTTGATGTAGAAGAACGAGAAGAAAAGCTAACAAAAATGTGAGATCGTTAGATAAAATCAACGGTTATCTAAACCCAGTCGTTACTGATTTATGTTGTGATAAAAGGTATATTTCATTGCACTAAATTCATGAAAAATTGTTGAATTTTCGAACCTGATCAAAAACTGGGTGCAAGGTCATTAACGCTACAGATTATTGAAGGCCAGCTCACTAACATCAATATCACAGGAAATGATGGATTGCGTACTAGTTATATTGATAAAAGGATTGCAGATAGCCTATCTGATCCTTTAAATATCAATATCCTTCAGCAACGGCTATTGTTATTACAGCAGAGCCCATTAATCAAGGCAATCAGTGCAGAATTGCGACCAGGACAGGAACCGGGTGAAAGCCAGTTAAACATCCAAATCAAAGAAGCACGATCCTATCAAATAGGGCTGGAGTTCAGCAATGACCGGTCGCGTGTGAGTGAGATGATTATTTTTTTTCATATCGTTCTCCTTTGAAACGTTCAATTATTATTTTTCAGTTGAATCATTAATATTTCACGTACAGCAAGAATAATTTTTGTCATAAAACTCAAAATTATTATTAAGCTATTGAATATTGATGACTCCGTTCTATTTTGTAGATCAAGCCATAGTTGTGGCTACGGAGCATGAACGGCAAAAGACCAGGTTAACCAGGAACAATTATTATTGATGGATGTTGGAATCGATAGCTGAAGTCAAGTGAATTATTTAACTTTACAGGGTTTAAAATCTAATGGATCATTATTCCAAATTTACTTACTGTTTAATTTGAAAAATATTTAGGCAAATATTATATTAAAGGTACGTGATTTATTGATAGATCAATATGTTCAAAAATTGAAATGACCAATACAAGTTCAGTACTTATTTTACGAAAGAATCCTGTGTTTCAAGGGTTGACAGAAGAAATACTCTGTCAAATTATTGAGCAATCAGAGCAGGTTTTTTATCAAACTCAGCAAATTATTCTTTATGAGAACGGTAAAACAGATTTTTTGTATATTGTTTTGTCAGGTTATGTTGATATTTCAACGATCAATGAAGATGGAACAGAAATTGTATTAGCCCATTTAAAAGCCAGTGATTATTTTGGTGAATTATCTCTTTTTGCCCAAAAAAAAATGTGTAATGCAACGGCTTCTATATATGCAGATAGTCATTTATTAATCATAGCGATAGAGACCTTTTATGCTCTTGTTTTTGAACAGCAAGAGATGGTTAATGAGTTAAGACGCGTGGGAATTGCCAGAATAAGAGAGCAATTATTAAAACAATCCGTTATTTTTCAAACCATAACAGCCTCTAAACCTAAGCATATTATAAACGAACAAAGGGTTAGATATGAGCAATATCAAGAAGGTGAAATTGTTTTCAGGGAAGGGGATGAGCCAGAGCGTTTCTATATGATTTTAGAAGGTGCTGCCGATGTGTGTCAATTTAAAAAAGGCAAAAATATTATCATTGCCAATTTAGTTCCAGGCAATTATTTTGGAGAACTTGCTTTAATTGAAAGCCAGAAACGTTGTGCAACCATCATTGCAAAAAAAGATTTGAGAACCGTTAGTTTAAGTTGTAAGCGATTTTTAGAATACTATCAAAGATTTCCCAAAATCCGTAGATGCATCCAAAGTTTAACAGTTTTTTATGATTTACAAATCAAAGATCGAGGCAGACTGACCTTACATAAAAGCAATTTTATGAATAAGCCAAGTTTGAACGCGGAATATCATTTTCAAACGGGCGTTAAAGTAACTTCGACGAAAGTCATCACTGAAGACATTTTCAAGATGGCTCGTTTAGACAAAGTCCAGGATAAAACTTTGCTGTATAAAACGGGAGGAGGAAGCCGGGAGCTCTGCTTGTTTAACTCAAAAATTGTCGGTGTAACCGCTATAGGTATTTGGCCGGATTTAGGAAGAGTGTGTCAGCACATAATCCAGCAATCACGAGTATACCCCTGGCAATTGGCGTTATTCAGAAGCAAAGGTGAATTATGGCTGGAGCCGGAAAAAACAGATTTAAACGCCCATGCGGTGGTCTGTCAATGTACAGGGGTTACCCGTGCGACCTTAAATAGAGCCATTGCAGATGGGGCAGGGTCTGTTAATCAATTAGCCAAATGTACTGGCGCTTCTCTGGTCTGTGGGGCATGCGAACCATTATTGGCTGAAATCACAGGCTATTCGTATATGCAGCAAGCTAAATTAATTGAGGTGGTAGCTTTAACGGAAGATGTCAAGGCATTTCGCTTCTGTCCCAGGCTAACCCAGGTTAAAACCTATTTACCAGGTCAGCATATCCGCATAGAAGCACAAATTGATAAGCGTTGGGTACAACGCTCCTATACATTGACATCCCCGGCGCAACAGCAAGATTATTACGAAATTACCGTAAAAAACGAAACAAACGGATTATTTTCCAGCTGGCTACATAAACAGTCTGATGAAACTTCTATATTTCGTATTTCAGAACCCCAGGGGCAATTTCATATTAACCCAAAAACGCAGAACCCCATTGTTTTTTTTGCGGGTGGAATAGGTATTACTCCCGCATTATCTATTTTACATTTTGTTTCAAATCAACACCGTCAAATACATATAGAATACAGTGCAGCAAGACAAAATAAATTTATTCATGAAGCTCTCTTTAATGAATTCAGTCGACAAAAAAATATTACAGTTAAGCTAAGGGCAACACGTCAGCAAGGCCGATTAAGCAAAGATGAAGTACACAATATAGTTAATAACCATAAGCAGGCTGATTTTTATATTTGTGGGCCTAAAGCCTTTGAGCAAACAGTGCACAATTTCTTGCTACTAGCTAAAGTCCCCGTTAAAAATATTTATATCGAAAGCTTTAACAAAAAACAGGCTCAGCAAAACAATGGGCAACAAAATAATTTTCTGTTGCTTATTCCACTATTAACACTTCTGTTTTTGTTTTTATTCTTTATGCTCAAGGCCGTTCCTTCCGTTAAAAGTATCCAGACGATGAGTCTGGGGTTTTTATGGAATGATTTTTTCTGGCAGCAGATAACCGGATACTGTGTATTAAGTTTTAGCGTGTTAGGTCTAGCCATCTCACTGCGTAAACGGGTCTCAAAAATAAACTTTAGTGTCTACGATAACTGGAAGATTTTACATTATTGCACAGGCTTTTTAAGCCTGATTATTCTGGCATTACATACCGGTTTGGCTATTGGAACAAATTATAACCGGATACTTCTGCTGTGTTTTTTAGGCGTGGTATTAATGGGAGGATTAAGCGCTATTCTGGTATTTTTAGAAAAATTTTTTCCTGCTGCTCTGTGTAGACATATAAAGCGTTATTTTATTTACGGGCATATTATTATGGCCTGTTTTTTACCTGTTTTGCTAGGTATTCACATCTTCTCAGCCTACTATTTTAACTAGTCATGATAGATAAAATACTACTTTGCTTATGGAAAAACTGGAAAGTTATTTTGTTAACTTTAATGTGGATAACGCTATCGGGTTTAGCTGTTTATTACTTGCTTAATGTATTTTTTAGTAATGATCAACGATTGTTTTTACCCAATAAAACTTCCGATGGACATTATCAAATTGAAATTGCCTGTGATGCTTGTCACACACCGTTTGAAGGGGGCAAGCAAGAAGCTTGTCTGTCATGCCATGCGAAAGAATTAAAACGTGTTCGTGATTCTCATGCCATTAAAAAATTTAAAGACCCAAGAAATGCAGAGTTTCTAGCGCAGATTGATGCTCGTTATTGTGTAACTTGTCATCAGGAGCATCAACGAAATATGTCTGAGATGGCTGTCACTATTGCAGATGATTTTTGTTTTCCCTGCCATCAAGACATTGCTAAACACCGTAGCAGCCACAAGGGAATGGCTTTTAATCAATGTCGTGAATGTCATAATTATCATGATAACACGGCACTGTATGAAGATTTTTTAGAAAAACATCTTGATCAGTCTGCTGTTTTAAAAGAGCCCCTATTGCCCGAGCGAAATTTTTTATATTTTTACCGAAAAAAAGCTAAACAGCCGATAATCGCTTTAACTCCAGAACAGGCTGATGCACCCACTTTTGTTGATCTTAAAAACCCCCTAGACTGGTTAGAAAATAGCCATTCGCAAGCGGGAGTCAATTGTAAAAATTGTCATAGCAAAGAGAATGTCGAATGGACTGATAAGCCCGATTTTAGTTATTGCATGTCTTGTCATAAAAATGAAGTAAGCGGTTTTTTAATGGGTAAACATGGCATGCGGCTGGCACAAGATTTATCGGCAATGACTACGGATCAAGCCAGGCTAAACATGCAACAAAAGCAGATAAAAACCTTAAGCTGTGTTGCTTGCCACACTGCACATCAGTTTAAAACAGAATCTGCTGCCGTTGATGCCTGTTTAAGTTGTCATAATGATAAGCATAGCCTTGCTTATAAAGCCTCTGCTCATTTTCGTTTATGGCGTGATGAGCAAAAAGGCATTGCAGCAAAAAATTCGGGCGTTTCCTGTGCCACATGTCATTTACCGCGCATAGCACCACAAAAAAGAAAAACTAAAAGTAAAAAACCAAAGCGTACAAAAGTACAGCATAACCAAAATCATAATTTAAGACCTAATCAGAAAATGCTTAAAGATGTTTGTCTGCGTTGTCATGGTTTGAGTTTTAGTCTGGATTCTTTAGCCGATAAGAAGGTTATAAGATATAACTTTGCAGAGTCTTCAAATAAGCATTTGCAAAGTTTGGAAATGGTAAAAAAACGCATTAAAAGTACATCAGGAGAATCAAAATGAAAAAACTATATTTAACTTTATTAACCACTGCACTGACTGCCAGCCTTTTTATGGCGGCTAAAGTCAATGCCCAAGGTATTTCACCACAAATGATGGCAGACAGTATCCATCAAGTCATTCAGGCTGACCGCACGGTGTATGCAAAACTTATTGTTAATCGTTTGGTGAATGAAGAAGAAGTTATTGAAGTCAGTGAGCATTGGCAGGATGAGCAAGCCTTATTATTACCTTCACAAATGTTCAGAGCCGGTGCTGAAATTGTACAAGAAAACAGTAAAAATGGTTTTAGTTATTCATTATTATCACTTTGGCCAATTAACAGTCAAAATAACGCAAAAACAGAAGCAGAAAAAACTGGTTTAAAATTTATTAATGAAAATAAAGGAAAAAATTATTATGGGGAAGAAACCTTAGCCGGTAAAAAATATTTTACCGCTGTTTATCCCGATGTTGCTGTTTCGGAAGCTTGTGTCAGTTGCCATAATAATCATAAAGACACGCCTAAAAAAGACTTTAAAATTAATGATGTTATGGGGGGCATTGTTATTCGTATTCCATTAATTTAAGGTAATTTGGTAACCGGCAATAACTCAGATGGGAGAACATGCCGTCATACGATTGGACTCTTACCTGCAGAGGTCAAAGTTGGCATGATGAATTTAGAACCTGTTCAAGATCGTTACGAACCGCTGTCAGTTGTGTGTCTTGAACAGGTTCTTAGTGTTTAATCATCATTTTCTCTGGTTTTTTGTTCGGGTATAGCCAGTAAGGGAATATTATATTCTGCAATGATGGATTGAATCTGATTCATGTTTTTATCAATAAGGCGTTCAAGCTGTTCTTTTCTTTGCTTATCACCATAACGAATCCCCATAGCCATTGAAAAATCAAATTTCATACCCGCTGAGGATTGCATAGGTATCACGCGATAACTGTCAGCAGGACTTTGTGAAATAACATAGCCAGCCATAGGTCCCCACAATATCACCATATCAATCTTGGCTGATTTAAGATCCTTTTCTATTTGCATGGCCACATTATTTTCATTATCACCGGTCATGGTTTGATAAGGAATACCTTGATCCAGTAATCCTTGCTTTTGTAGCCAGGTAGTCCCCGGGCCACGATCAAACATGGCAATTTTTAAGGACT
>CAZDMC010000042.1:0-10160 GCA_964506335.1 uncultured Methylomarinum sp.
TAATCTTTGCTTTTACCTATCAAGAAATATTATATTTCATATAAATTTCATTCTGCAAAGAGTATATAATATATCGATAAGTTTAGCGTTGAACTCAATAACAATAGGAACTTGTCATGACACTCGACGTGTATCTCTCCATTTTTACGCTGATGTTTATTTCATTGGGCGTTAATGTTCTCTCCTTAAAATTTCGTATTCCTTATACTGTTCTCCTGGTCATTGCCGGTTCTTTACTGGTGCCACTTTCTAAAATTGAAGTTTTCTCTTTTATTACCAGTTTTCAGCTCACCCCTGAATTATTATTTTTTGTTTTCTTGCCTGTTTTGATTTTTGAATCGGCTTATAACATCAAGGTTCGCAATATCAGAGACAATAAAATTGCTATTAGCCTGCTGGCTATAGTCGGGTTACTGGTATCCACTCTTTTTATCGGTTATGTCGGCTATTGGGGTTTTCAATGGCTGGGCTTTCAAATTCCTTTGCTGGTCACTTTATTATTTGGTGCCATCATTTCTGCCACTGACCCTGTCGCTGTTTTGGCGCTGTTCAAAGAATTTGGCGCACCGCATCGCTTAACCTTGATTTTTGAAGGAGAAAGTTTATTTAATGACGGCACTGCCTTTGCTATTTTTATTGTGTTACTTGATGTTATTACTCATGGCTATCAGGGCTATTCAACACTATTACAAGGACTCCTGACCTTTAGCACCATGATTATTGGTGGCACCTTATTCGGTTTGTTTATGGGTTTTTTATTTTCCAAGCTGATTGAATGGGTTAAAGGCCATGAAGACCTGGAAATCACCCTGACTTTGCTGCTGGCACATTTTACTTTTTTATTGGCAGAGGTGATTTCTACTCACTGGGTAATCAATGGTCATACGATATATATATCATCCATTATTGCTACTCTGGTTTCATCCATAGTAATAGGAAACTACGGTCGTTTCAAAATGTCTGCGGGTGTAGAAAAATATATGAACAAATTCTGGGGCTACTTTGCATTTGTGGCAAATTCCCTGGTTTTTTTGTTAATGGGTTTGTTATTTACCAGTCTTACAATTTCCATGAATATCGCCTGGTTACCCATTTTAATGATTATTTTTGTGGTGGTGATTGCCCGAGCCATATCAATCTATGTGTCTATCGGCATTGCCAATCAATTCAAGTCTGAAGAAAATATCCCACTAAACTGGCAACACTTAATGGCCTGGGGTAGTTTGCGTGGTTCACTGGCTGTGATTATGGTACTGCTAATTCCTGATAATATTTCTTTGCCAGGCTGGTCGTATCAATTCTCAATTAAGGAATTTATTATTGCAATTACCATCGGCAGTATTTACTTTACCTTGCTGGTTAAAGCAAACACGCTTGGAATAGTCGTTCGCTGGCTAAAGATTGATGCCTTATTGCCTTACGAGCAATTGAGTTATTATAAAAGCAAGGCACTGATATACAGGGATATCAGTCAGCACAGTAAAACGCTTTATGACAAACATCATATCAGTGCAGAACAACATCAGAAATTTACCGACTATTATCAGCGACTGTATGAAAAGATTAGTCAACAGTGCAGTGAGTTAGATATTGACTCAAGCCATGTGGTGAAAAATATGTTGCAGATTTATACCTTGGGCATCCAGAAAAAGGAATTGAAAGCACTATTTCGCCATGATGAAATCAGTGAAAGCATTTATAAAAAGAACCTGAATATTCTGGAAACACAAACCGAACGAGTTGAACAAGATAGTTCAACATTAACATCGCTTAATGTCTATTTAACGTCCTGGGCAAGGGTTTTTAATAATATTATGCGTAAGCTATTTTTCTTGCCGGATAGAAAAGAAAACCCATGGGAGCTATATCTTTATTACCAGACTCAGTATCTTCTTATTTCAAAAGTCTTAGAGGAAATGCAACAATTAAAAAAATCACATTTAAGCGAGATTTTTGATGATTCGGATGCCATCCATGATGTTATTGTTATTTATAAAGAATTAAAAAAAGTGACTGAACAACAAATGCAGCATGAAATTGAGTCAAATAAGGGAATGTTAGAGCAATTAAACGAACAATCTGCAATAAACCTGTTGCAAACCGTTCAGATGAGGACTTTAAAAGAGTTGCATAATAGTGAAATCATTACTAATAAACTGCATGTTATACTCAACAAAGAGCTTAATAACTGGTAGCAATCATTAAGAATATTGTGATGAAAAAATTTATTAATACGATTGATGGTTTATTGGCAGAAAGTCTACAAGGTTTTGCTAAAGCCCATGCTGATATTGTTCAGCTGAATCTTGATCCTCATTATGTAAAAAGAATTCAGGCTACCCGTCAATCTAAGGTTGCTTTAATTTCCGGTGGTGGTTCAGGGCACGAGCCTTTGCATACTGGTTTTGTTGGCACAGGTATGCTGGATGCCGCTTGCCCCGGTCAAATTTTTACTTCACCCACGCCAGATCAAATGATGGTAGCGGCAGAAGCTGTAGAAAATGGAGGTGGCGTATTATTCATTGTTAAAAATTATGCCGGTGATGTGATGAATTTTGAAATGGCCACAGAAATGATGGATTGCGAGAGTGAAACGGTATTGATAGACGATGACGTTTCTCTGCCAAAAACTCATAGCACGGGTCGAAGGGGCGTGGCAGGCACACTGATTGTTGAAAAAATAGTGGGTGCTGCCGCTGAAAAAGGATTGGACTTGTCCGCTTGCAAAGTATTAGCTAACAAAGTCAATTTGGTCACGGCATCCATGGGTGTTGCTTTAAATTGTTGTACAGTACCTGCATTAGGCAAACCTACTTTTGATTTAGCCGAGGACAAGATAGAAATGGGGGTAGGAATTCATGGTGAGCGAGGTCATGATACGGTTGATTTAGTGACAGCATCTGACATTGTTGAACAATTAATGAATGCCATTTGTGATGATCTCAATCCCCAGGAAAAACAAAAAGTATTACTTCATGTGAATGGTCTGGGCGCTACGCCTTTAATGGAATTGCATCTTGTCTATAATTTGGCGGCTGATTTTTTAGAAGCGCGTCAATTGACTGTTTGTCGCTCCTTGGTAGGAAATTACACAACCTCGCTAAATATGACAGGTTGTTCTATTACTTTGACCTTACTGGATGACGAAATGATTGAATTATGGGATGCACCTGTAAATACAGCCAATTTGCGTTGGGGTTGTTGATTGTTTTTTGCCAATTTTCATCAGCAAATTTGACTGGATGCATCCGTGACCGCGCGAAGTATATACATACACGGCGAATAAAAGTGGGTTGAAACCCTCATAAGGTTAAGCCATTTCCCAATGAAATTGCCAACATTGATCTTTTGTATTACAGATAAAGTCGGCACTTATCCATAAGTCAGCAACAGCAGCTAATTCTCCATTGAGATAAATCAAAGGGATAAGTTCCCGTTCCCAGGGAGGAATGGACTTTTCCTGAAACAACTTTTTTAAGGAATGATGTCCCTGTCTTCCTGGTAGCTTTATTTTTTCCGAGCCTGTTCTAAATTTTACCGATACCTCTGAATCATTCCATAATAATTTAGAAATACCTTCAGAAGCATCATAAAGTGTTAATACACTGTTCTTTAAACCCAGCTGATTAGATCCTTTATTCCAGTATCTTTCATGTTCAACATCTTTAATCGAATCGGTTTTAAAACAATATAATTTGTTTCTATAGCGTCTTATACAATAGTTTTTTGTTGTAATTTGTGGATTTGCAGATTGTTTAGCCTTGATCACTTCAGTAATAATGCTAATGATGGTTTTTTCAGAAGGCATTCTTAACTGCAACAGATCAAACCAATAGCGAATAACAAGATATTGTTTGTTTTTTTCTAATGTAAGTAATTGTTGTGTATTTAGCGTGTTATCATTTTCATGATAAATATCATGCAGTAACTGCTTTGCCAGACTTTTATTCAATAAATGGCTGTTTGCACAATGCCTGGCTGACCGCGATACTGTTTTATCCAGCGCAGGCCAGCGTTGTTTTAATTGAGGTAAAATTTGGTTGCGTAAAAAATTCCGGTCAAAATCATTGTCTTTATTACTCGGATCATTAATCCAGTTTAAATGATATCGTGCCGCATATTCATTAATCGACGATTGTGAGACATCAAGTAAAGGTCGAATCATGCGTCCTTTTCCAAAGGTAGTGGAGAAGGGCATTGCTGCCAGCCCCTGAACACCGGCACCACGAAAAAGCTGTAGCAATACGGTTTCCAATTGGTCTTCACGGTGCTGGGCCAGGAGCAAGACATCATGTTTATTTAATAAAGACTTTAATGCCTGATAACGCGCATTTCTGGCAACTTCTTCCTGACTTTGTCGGTTATTTTTGTAGGCATTCACCTTTAAACATTGAAAACACACATTATTATGAAAGGCAATCGCCTTACAATGTTCTTCCCATTCATCCGCTTCTTTTTGTAAACCATGATGTACATAAACAGCCGTTATTTGCGGATTTATTTCTGGCATTGAAGCCAGCAGATGCAATAACACATGAGAATCTTTACCTCCACTAAAGGCAATATAAATATTTTTAGTGGTTGCTGGTAGAATTGAATGAATACCTTGAGATGTCAGCATAAGAAATGCAAAAAACCGACATAAGCCGGTTTTTTATATATTGAAAAGTGTTAAGGAATGGGAATTAAATAACGTGCACATTCTCATTCCTAAGCAGAAGTTATTTCACAATTTCCTCGGTAAACGAGCCAAATCGCATGATGCGCTGATAGCGTTTCTCCAGGATTGCATCCAAATCTTCTTTTTTTAACTCGTCCAGATGTCTAATAATTGTTTCACGCAAACTTAAAGCGATTTTTTGATGATTTCTATGTCCACCACCTACTGGCTCACGGACTACTTCATCTAACAAACCTTGTTCACGCACCCGGTCTGATGTTATGCCCATTGCCTCTGCTGCTAATTGAGATTTTTCAGCACTTTTCCATAAAATAGAGGCACAGCCTTCTGGTGAAATAACGGCATAGGTACTGTATTCCAGCATAATCAAACGATCACCCACGCCGATAGCCAATGCACCGCCTGAACCCCCTTCACCAATTACTGTACAGATTATCGGCGTTCTAAGCTTGGACATTTCAAATAAATTAGTGGCAATCGCGGCACTTTGCCCACGTTCTTCTGCGCCAATTCCTGGATAAGCACCCGGTGTATCAATCAAACAAATAAGCGGTAAATTAAAACGCTCAGCCATTTTCATCACCCGTAGGGCTTTACGATAACCTTCTGGTCTGGGCATACCAAAATTACGGTATATCTTCTCTTTAGTATCACGTCCTTTTTGATGCCCAATGACCATAACAGCTTGTCCCTCTAACCGAGCCAGGCCGCAAACAATGGCAGGATCATCAGCATAGGCTCTATCTCCATGTAACTCATGAAAATCAGTAAACATGTGTTTAATATAATCCAGCGTATAAGGTCGTTCCGGATGGCGTGATAATTGAGAAAACTGCCAATCAGACAAGCCGGAAAATATTGACTCAGTCAAATGCTGACTCTTTTCTTCAAGCTGTTGCAAGGTATCTGAAATATTAATATCATTATCAAACTCTACTTTACGAAGTTCTTCAATTTTCGCTTCAAGTTCAGCAATGGGTTGTTCAAAGTCTAGAAATTTTAGATCCATAGAAACGCGGGGGGATTGATTTTATTTATCATCTGCTAATTTTATAGAAAAACCGAAAATAATTCTTAATAATTTAAGCTTATCAATAAGAAATATTTTAATGCCGAGTCTAAGCGTTATTGTTTAGCAGAATAACAATCAATAATCTTCTGATAGTGCAAGGCATCTTCCGTTTTTCCACGCTTTAGCGCCCCTTGCTGAAAAATCTGACATTTTTTTAATAACATGTTGACTGCATGCTGCTTATCTTCATAAGACAATTCATTGGCTAAAATAATATTATGTAATGCCTGTATTCTAAATCTATCCATTCCCCAGTATTGTTTAGATAGCTGATCTGGATGTCCTCCATATTTAATAATTTGCGGCTGTTCTATATAAAGTACGGGATATTTAGTGCTTATCCTTAACCAGAGATCATAATCTTCACAGGCAGGGAGTGTGATATCAAAGTCACCTACTCGATCAAAAACACTGCGATGAATCAAAATAGAGGATGCTGACATGGCACATAAGGGCAGGCATTGCCTAAAAATCCAGCCACCTGTTTTTTTATGTTTATTCATCTGATTAACTCGAATGCCGTTTCTGATCCAGCGTTCTTCAGTATGACAAACCTTATAATCAGGCTTTAATTGCAGAGCTTTTATTTGTGTTTCTAATTTACTCGGTAACCACTCATCATCCGAATCCAGAAAAGCCAGCCAATCTCCTTTTGCCTGCTCTAAGCCCTTATTTCTAGCGACACTTACGCCTTGGTTAGGTTGATAGGTATAGTTAATATCAGGAAAAAAAAGCCGTAGCATTTCTGCCGTATTATCGGTGGAACCATCATCTACAACAATAATTTCATATTTAGCAACAGTTTGTTTATAGACTGACTCTAATGCTCTTTTTAACAAGGAACAACGATTATATGTAGGAATAATAATGGACACAAAAAACACAAAGTTTCCTTATATTTTAAATATTTGTTGTATTTACTTAACAAATAGCTTAAATTAAATACGCCCACTTAAATAAAGGAGTCATTTATGTCAGCTGTTATGCAATCAAGCGTGGAAAGACGCCAGTTTAATCAGCATCTGGTTACAGAGTTACAAGAAGAAAGACACCAGGTTTGGTCTTTATACTGCAAGGTAGCGGAACAGAAACCTTTTTCAAGTTTTTCTAAAACACAATCCTTATTAACCCGCTTTTCTCAATTATTAATTGATTATGTTTCTCTTGGACATTTTGGTGTGTATGAACGCCTGCTCTCAGGAACTGAGCGAAGAGATGGGGTTTTAACAACCGCTAAAAATTTATATCCTCAATTCTCCCAGACAACCGAGTTTGTTATCTTTTTTAATGACAAATACGATGATAATAAGCACAAATTGAACGTCAATGAACTGGAAGCTGATTTATCTATTCTGGGCGAACAGTTGGCAAAAAGGATAGACATTGAAGATAAACTTTGTCATTTAGTGCTTGATTAAGGAATGCGCAAGGAATTCAGGGATGAAACCAAGGTATACCAAAAAAATCAGCTCTCCTCTTTCTCCTCACCCATAACAGAGTCACTATTTTTTGTATCCTTTGCTTCATGAATAAACTTCTGTTTCAAGCGCTTAAAGGCTGACCAGAGTGTTTTATCCATAACCACTTCGTTGCCTATAGAGACAATAACCCGTTTTAATTCAGGTATTTTGGTTTTAGTAGAGACCATATAGATAGGTTGCACATAGAGTATCGAATTCCCCATCGGTAGAATAATCATCCGCCCTCTGTTAACCGTTGAACCATGCTGATCCCACAAGGTAAATTGTTCTGAAATTTCAGTATTTTGATCAATTAAAGCATCAACCTGGGCAGGGCCATTGACTTGAATATCTTTATGGAATTTATACACGGTGATGCCAGGCTTATAGTCATTTCCACAGTTCTCATTATCAGCAGTTCCTGCTAAAGCTACCATGCTCAAATTATCTCGATGCACCGGTGTCATTGGATTAATCATTACAAATTCTTCTCTGTCATTACAATTGCCAAAATCCATGGTGATGTAATAAGGCATAACCAGTTTTTCATTAACCTTGGCAAATTGCCATGTTTCGGCCTGTTCATAAAATAATTCTGGCTTTTGTTGATGATATTTTGCGTAAACCTGCATCTGTAAAGAATACAAATCACGCGGATATCTTAAATGCTGCTGTATTTCTGTCGGCATTTTATCCAGGTTTTTAAACACCCCAGGATAAGCCCGGCTATAGGCCTGAATAATAGGATCGTGAATGTCTACTATATAATATTTTGTGGACCCACTATAAGCATCTACCACTATCTTGACTGAATTTCGGATGTAATTAAAGCGACCTTGGAAAGAAGGAAAAGCATTATCAATTGGTTTAGATACTGGATAATAGTTAGATAAGGTATAAGCATCCTGCAGCCAATAAAACCGGTCTTTAGTAATTACCAGATAAGGGTCTTTATCCAGATGCAAGAATGGGGTGAGTGTTTTAATGCGTTCAACAATATTTCTGCGCAGCAATACTTTGCTTTTTCGGGTGATATTGCTAGAAAAAAATATTTTTTCATCGCTAAAATAAAAGGCAAATAAGACTTTTCTGAAAAAGGAAGGAATGGGAACACCCGCATTGCCTTGATAGCTACTACTTAAGCTGGGGTCTGTACCCGACAAGCCTATAACGTCCAGTTTATTGGGCACAATGGCGTAATCATAATTCTCTTGTCCATAATAGATATCAGGATGTTTAACCTTAAATCCTACATTAGAAAACATATTGAGATCACGCAAATACCAGACAATGGGTTTATCCGCATCTTGAGCAGCAGGCGACACCACAGCACCATAACCGTGCGTATACCTTAAATGTGTATTTTCCCAATTCTGAGCTCCGGCCGGTAACTTATTAATATTCATTTCCCGAGCAGACAGGTTTACCTGCTTAAAATGATTATTAATAAAATAGCGATCTTCATCTACCTCTATAAACCGGTAATAGGGTCTTATGCCTTGTAGCTGCATATAAACATCGGTCAGATATTCTCTATCCCATACCGGAATATTTTCAAAATGTTTTTGTGTGCTCCATTTTTCAATATCCTCAGTCGGATCAACCTTCACTGAAAATTCAATGGTTTTTATATCTTGCAAACCGTAAGCAGCCAGTGTTGCCTGTATATTATTTTGCATAAAAGGCTTTTCGGTAGTCACAGGATTTGGGTTGACTATAAACGTGTCAATCAAATTAGGAATAAAGGCTACTTTTTGTAAACCTAAAACAAGCAAAAAAGCAGCGGTAGAAATAAAAAAAGGCGTTTTTATTCTAGGTTTTTCAGAAAATATAAAAATAATAGCGGTAATAGAGCTAACTGCGAAACCAATGATTGATAACCACAGTAAAGGCAATTGGTATCGAATTTCGACATAACCTGGGCCAAAGAATATAGGTTCATGGCTATCGGTATATAACAAGGAAAAGCGCTCCAGCAAAAAACCCCAAATGACGAAAAGAACCACAAATAAAATTAAAATGGTTAAATGAATTTTTGCGCCAATCGGTAATTCCTGGTTTTGGTGAGGAACAAAAATATTTTCTAACCAATACAGACATCCCACCAAAAAAAACAACAAAGAGGCGGTAATTAACAATTCCTGTTGAATCAGGGTAAACACCGGATATGAAAACATATAGAAACTGACATCATTTCCATACACAGGATCAGTCACACCCGACTCACTTCCAAAGAAAAATAGAATGGCCGATTCCCATTGATCATAAAAAGGCAAGGCAATAACAACGGCTAAAATCAGTGATAAAGGAGTATATACTTTTGCCGAACCCTCCATAAAAACTTCGGAAAAACGCTGAAACCGTCTTCTTTTATCGGCATCTAAAAGCACATCATCCGGTGGATTTAATCCCAGATAACGTGAGGCTATCCAAAAATGAAAATAGAAAATAGCAAAAAAGACCACGGTAACGCCACCCGAAAAAATAAAGCGATAAAGTAAGCGTAACCAATAATAGGTTTCCATTTCCAGCGACCTGAACCACCATAAATCAACCAGCAAATCCAGAAAAATAAAATAAAAAGCAATATATAGAATAGTTATAAAAAAAAGCGTTGCACCTGCTAGAGCAGGTAACATTTTCCAGTTACTCATAAATCCTCTTCTCTATCGGGATGTCTTTTAGAATATCTCATTCAATAAAACCTAAAATGGGTTTGCAATCTTTATTCATTTTATAATCAACCTTGTATTGACGGGTGATATTGAATGACCTTTCCTTATTTAATTTTTTCCTACTTTAACTAATTATACGGGTCTATAAAGAATCAAGTGAGTTAATATAGGCTAAATAGCTAAAATCTCTATAACATATTTAATGTATATAGGGAATTAAAATTACATTGCAGGCTCTATTCAACATAAACTCTGCATTTTTTAAAGATAAA
>CAZDMC010000043.1:0-10121 GCA_964506335.1 uncultured Methylomarinum sp.
TAATTTATCGGGGACCGCAGTTGATTGAGGATATTCTTCAGATTATTTAATCTAAATGTTTCTAATACATCTTGCGCGTAGTCTAAGAAAAATCCTGCAGAATAGCTCTCAATAAGGACTATGGCCATTATCGTCAAGCTATTCTTTGTCTTTTTCGCCCAGATTTTCCACAAAATCCATGCTCAACTGATTTTTCTAGGATTATCGAATAAAAAAATCATTAATTTCCCCTTACCCAACGCTCCCCCCTTTGGAGAGGGATTTCTAAAGATTAATAGTGATTTTTTAAGCAGGGTGGGATTTGCAAACCGTAATACGGCTACAATAATATTTTAAATCAGTTCTTAATTCTGATTGGATTTGAATGAATTCTTGTGATTAGAAATAATGCCCATTTGAGTATATTTTTGCGTTACTTCACCCCGGTGTGCCGCATTGGTCATTGGGTTACGTCCGTGGTTTTCACGAATTTCTAGATATTTTTCAATGACCTGTCGCTCTTGATCACTATCACCTTGGAGCATGTCTTCTGGCTGAAATCCACAACTTGCAATGGCTGATGCTACGCAGGGCAAGACATAACTGGGTCTGTTGACATGATTGTCCAATAGTAAAGCGACACCAAATTCCGAGGTAATCAATTCTGACAATTTATAGCCTTTCAGTTTAGTGCTTTTGGTAAAATAGAATTGATTAATACGTCCCACAGCATGTGCAATTTGCTGTGCCTTGATTTGCTGATCAGACCCTGCCTGGGCAAAACGATACGCCCAGATATGTTCGCGTAGTACTGATTTTTGTTGTGCGGATTTTAATACTTGGCCTTTCAATGTAATCCAGCCCGTTTTTGTATCTGTATCAGTTACATCAAGACCAAATTGCCCCCAATAATGCTGAAAATCATCGGGATTATTTTTCTTTATTCGAGCCAGTAAAGCAGCCAGTTCGCCGGGTGTGTTTTTTCCACCGGCTGTCCATTGGAACAGTCCGAAACTGATAAATTGATTATCCCAGGTGTTAATTGCATCCAGATTGCCTTCATTTTCAGCGGTGGCAAGAATGACGTTGATGTCAGATTGAGATAGATTCAATTCTGTTAAAGCCTGGGCATTATCGGTAATAAATTTTTCAGGCTGCTGAGTGCCAATGCGAAACAAGCCTTTTCTGAAAACTTTTCCGATACGAAACCAGTCTTCCTCAGTTTCGACTTTTCCATAAACGGTTTTGTTTTCAGTAAAAATCTGTACCTGTTCTTTAATAGGCAGATTGCTACCGCTGCTGGTATTAACAACATTAGGCAAGTGCGAAAATTCAGCTGGAATCTGTAATTTCTGCCCCACTCTTAAATTACCGGGGTTGGACAAATTATTGATATCGGCTAAAAACCGCCACTTGTTTGCAGAGCCTAATTTATTTTCAGCAATTAACGACAGTGTATCTCCTGGCTTGACAATGTATATTGCAGTATTCATTGGCTTTTTTTCCTGTAGCGCGTTTATTTTTTTGATTGCTTGTCATCCGTTGCAGTATCGGCAAGCCTCATATCATGGCGTTTAAGATCTGAAAATAATTTGACTAATATATACTTCAAACCCGGAGGATGAATTGACTAAATCTACCGGGTAGTATTTATTCTGTTTACCTACCCCAAGTCAACATTTCGCTACGTGTAGAAACGCCTAGTTTGCTATAGATATGTTTAATATGATTGCGTATTGTGTGATAGCTGAGGTTAAGCTGTTCGGAGATATTTTGAGCAGAGATACCTTGATAGATTAGTGTCGCAATTTCAAGTTCGCGACAAGACAGACCCGCCTTATCCAAATTTCGGTAGATTTTTAATTTTTTGTCGATCACTCGAGATAAACGTAACAAATTCAATCTCCTGCTACTATGGATATCTGCATTGAATGTGGTCAGGCTAACGGCATATAAGCGTTGACCTAACTGAGACAGATAAGCACTACATTTATTATTAGGTTCTACAGTATTTTTTTGGCTAAGTCCAGTCAATAATTACATGACTTTTTCTTGTGCCACTAATTTTTCAAATGTTTGATTTTTATAGGCTTATCAGGCTCTCTGAAACAGGACGTTTCAGAGAGCTTACAGGGATGTATTCACGCATCCTGATAATGGGGCTTCTAGTATTCCATCAATATCCAGGCGAGCAGGGGTTTGTAAGTCTTGCGCAATCATTTTGTGTAAGCAAGCATATTTATTCTGTCTATAATATTTAGGCAAAATCATGATTGGATGGCTAAAACATTAAGAATGGGGCTGAAAACTCCGCTCTGTTAGTGGTTTTCTATTTTCAGAGTAAGTATCAGCATCACTCTTTTCAATCATAACGACTGAAAACTTTATAATTTTTTTCTTTGTCAAATGACACGACTTTATAAGGATCTTTTCTTTCACCCATTTCCATTCCTGGTGTGCCTACTGGCATGCCCGGTACAGAAATTCCTATTACCCGGGGCTTTAGTTTTAATAATTTTCTGATATCAACGGCAGGTACATGGCCCTCGATAACATAGCCATTAACAATGGCGGTGTGACAGGACGCCATATTTTTTGGAACACCGACTTCATCCTTTTTAGTTTGCACATCATTGCTTACAACATCTTTTACTTTAAACTGATTTTGTTCTAAATGGGTAATCCACTTACTACAACAATCACAGCTGGGGCTACGGTAAACCTCTATTTCAGTAAGTTCTTCCGTTTCAGCCACTGCATTAAAGCTGAAACTCAAAAAAATCAAAATATTTATTACTATTTTCATATGACTCTCCGTTCAATATTGCTATTATTAAATCCTCGCGCCTTAATATACGCTTGAGCGTGAGTATATTATTATATACAAAGATTTACTCACCCTGAACAGTAACTACAAGACTACGGCTGCTACCGTAATTTCTATGTTCACATAAGTAGATACCTTGCCACGTTCCTAGATTCAGTGTTCCGTTAGTAATAGGTATATTTAAGCTATTTCCTAAAATACTGGCTTTCAAATGAGCGGGAAGATCATCACTTCCTTCGTCAAGGTGCCTATAGTAAGGTTCATTTTCTGGTACAGCCCGATTAAAATAGCTTTCAAAATCTTGTCGAACGGTTGGATCAGCATTTTCATTAATTGTCAGCGATGCAGAAGTATGCTTAATAAGTATATTTACCATGCCAATTTTAATATCTTTTAATTCGGGCAAATAAAGCATAATTTCATGGGTCACTAAATGAAAACCACGCGTCTTAGGCTTAAGATTAATTTCTTTTTGAATCCACATAGTAAATATCCACCTCGTCAAACAGCTTAACTACACTCTGTGCGCTTAAGTTTTCGCCTTTAGATGTCGGTTGAATTTTTAGAACCCACTTTTTCTTGTTCAGGATAATATAGCCACTTTTTAACATGTAAATATTTTCTAATCGGTGTTTTTATCACTGAAATACATAAGGCAATAGAAAATAAGCACCAGACCGCCGCATATTCATTAGGGTCATCTGTTGTCACATCTGCAATGAAGGGGCCAATTAAATAATGAAAAAACACAAAACGCCAGGAACCATACATTAGAGGCAGGCAAAATGCAGCCAAGACATAGGCAAAAACATGTAAGCCCCATTCATAGCCAAATAACCAGTCTACCGGTCCTGACATCAAGCCATTAAGTGGCAATTGCCAGGCAATATGCCAGTCACCTGATACTGAACAGGGCTGGGTTCCGCAAAAACCTTCTATGCCGACAACGCAGGCACCCGCCCAATCCATAGGATATAATTTAACCAGCATAGCCACGGTACTGATGCCGCATAAGGTATAAACGGCGGTACTGATTTTATTTTTAACACTTTCCGGAATAAAGTACATGGCCACCATATTCACAAAGAAAGGTTGAAAGGCAACATGAAGATAGCCCAAAAGTGTAAGCACCTGATTAGTAGGATCATCACATAAATCTATCCAGACATAAGTGAATGCCTGTAACAATTCCATTAAGGCAAAATAAGTTAACGGAATCCATAAATCCTTGGATTCTCCTTTATTGGCAATATAGGCTGCTGTTGCTAATCCTCCGACTGCTAATACAGCCGATGCTTCACCACTCCAACACATAGTATGTAATCCTCTCTAATTTATAATGATACTTTTTTAAGGAAACAGGTTTTTAAGACCAGGGTTTATTTTCCTTTTCCACACTTTATTTCTTCATCTTTTGCGGTGAGGCAAATGTTTTTATAGAGAGTCCTTCTCTTTATAAGGTGGTTGATGAACCTTTTTCTTTTAAGTCTTTAGTGACTTGAACTGAATCTTCATTTTCCAGTTCTGTCTCTGTTTTTATTAGATTAAGCGATAGCAGCTTGATCAATATAGATATCGACACCGGTATCAGGTGAAATAGTCGCTATGGGGAGATCATTACCTTGTTTCCATTGCTTAACAGGCTCTATTTTTGATGATCCGGTCACCATAAAAAACAATTGCCGTGTGTTAGCTAAGGTTTTTGCACTTAAGGAGATTCTGTCCGATGGCGGCTTGGGTGAATTGTATACTTCATGCACTGTCTCGTTCGGATCGTGCTGTTGTCCTGGAAATAAACTGGCAGTATGGCCATCTTCTCCCATGCCTAATAACACCAGATCAAATTGCCCCATACTGGAAATTGCTTGACGATATTTTTTAGCGGCTTCAGCGGCTCCTAACTCAGTAGGCATAGTAAAAATATTAGCAGCAGGAATTTTCACTTTACTTAATAATGCCTTAGTTGCCATGACACTGTTTCTATCACAATCATCAGCAGGCAAACAGCGTTCATCACCATAAAAAATAAACCATTTTGACCAGTCTGTTTGGGTGCTGGCTAATAATTGGTAGATTTTTTCTGGGGTACTGCCACCGGCTAAAACAAGATTAAAGCGTCCTCTTTCAGAAATGGCACGCTTAGCGCTGACTATAATTTCAGTACAGACAGTTTCAGCAACATCTGCGGCAGTCTCAAACTGATGCCATTGATTAATTTTTTGCATGTTTTATTTTGATTCGGGTGCTAAATTATGGCGCCAGCGATGGCTTTCCTTGTCAAAAATGGTTCTTGAAGCTTCAGGCCCCCATGACCCGGCAGGGTAGCTTGCAATGTAATCACGTTCTTGTGCCCATCTTTGAATAATGGGATCGACAATTTTCCATGCACACTCCACTTCATCTGATCTTAAGAAAAGAGAGCTATCGCCCTCAATAACATCCAATAACAAGTCCTCATAAGCATCGGTATGAATTTCACCCTCAAAACGATAACTTGCATCCAGGCTGGTCACGCGTGTTTTCATTTCCAGTCCAGGTTCTTTTACCGTCATTTCTATTCGAAAACATTCATCCGGTTGAATGCCTAATAACAACCAATTGGGTCTGGGATTAACACGGGTATCGCGAAAAAACTGTAAAGGAGGCTGCCGAAAACAAATTGAGATATTTGATTGTGCTTTTGCCATCCGTTTCCCGGTGCGCATATAAATAGGCACGCCTTTCCAGCGCCAGTTATCAATGTATAGTTTTATAGCGGCATAAGTTTCGGTAACGCTTTTTTCGGGTACATTTTCTTCCTGCAAATAGCCATTGACTTTTTCGCCATTGATATTTCCACTGGAATATTGGGCGCGGAAAGCACAGGCATGAACGGCCTCTTTGGGAATAGGTCTGATGGATTTAAGAACCTTGACTTTTTCGTCGCGTAAAGCTTCAGCTTCCATTGAAGCTGGGGGTTCCATGGTTACCAGCGTTAATAATTGTAATAAATGACTTTGCAGCATGTCACGCATGGCGCCAGAAGTATCATAATATTGGGCTCGGCTGCCAATACCAAGTTCTTCGGAATGAGTGATCTGGATATGATCAATATAATGTCGATTCCAAAGCGGCTCCATCATGGTGTTGGCAAAGCGAAAAACCAGTAAATTTTGTACGGTGCCTTTACCTAAATAGTGATCAATACGATAAACCTGATCTTCACGCAAGTATTTAGCGATGCATTTTTGTAAGGACTGGGCACTTTGCAAGTCATAGCCAAAGGGCTTTTCGATAACAACCCGACTCCATCCGGCCTCTTCTTTTAATAATCCCGCATTGCTCAGTAATTTAACCGTGCCGGAAAAATCAGCGGGACTGATCGCCAAATAAAATGCCTGGTTTTGCGGGAATTTTTGGCTATTGTTTAAGGTTTTTGCCAGAGCTATGTAGCTATCCGCTTGAGATATATCGCCTTTGTGATAATACATGCGCTCACAAAAACGTTTAAACACTGCTTCATCAAGGCCGCCGCGCGCTTTTGCTTCAAGCATATCACGGACTTCAGATTGCCATTTTTGCTGATTCCATTCCCGGCGACCCAGTGCCACAATTTTAGTATCTTCCGGCAATAAATTTTCGACATCCAGATGATATAAGGCAGGCATTAATTTAATCCGCGATAAATTTCCGGTTGCTCCATAGATAACGTAGGTACACGCTTCTGCTTTCATTTTTTTACCTTATGCGTTATACGTGGATGATGAGGTATTTCCGCCATGCCCAGTCCAGTCTGTATGGAAAAATTCGCCTCGCGGTTTATCAAGACGTTCATAGGTATGTGCGCCAAAATAATCACGTTGAGCCTGGAGTAAATTGGCCGGTAGTCTGGCGGTACGATAACCATCAAAATAGGCCAGTGCTGAAGAAAAAGCAGGAGTAGGCACATTAAGCTCAATGCCTAGTATTACCGCTTTACGCCAGCCAGCATCGGCTTTTGCCATTGCGCTTGAAAAGAAATCTGCTAATAATAGATTTTCTAACTGTGGATTTGTCTCATAGGCTTTTTTAATATCGCTTAAAAATTGACTGCGTATAATACAACCGCCACGCCACATCAATGCAATATCACCATAATTCAAGGTCCAGTTATATTCTTTTGCCGCTTCACGCATTAACTGAAAGCCTTGTGCATAAGAAATAATTTTAGAGGCATATAGTGCATCATGAATGGCAGCTAGCATGGCTTGTTTATCCCCAGAAAATGGAGCGGCTTGTTTGGGTAAACATGCTGCAGCTTTGACTCTTTCCTCTTTTTGAGCTGATAAACAGCGGGCAAATACTGATTCTGCAATCAGCGTTAGGGGAATACCCATATCCAGTGCATTAATCCCTGTCCATTTACCGGTGCCTTTTTGTCCTGCAGTATCCAGGATGCTGTTCACCAATGGCTCGCCATTTTCATCTTTATAGGCCAGTATATTGGCGGTAATTTCTACTAAGTAGGAATCTAAAACACCTTTATTCCATTGTGCAAAAATACTTTGAATTTCATCAATGCTGAGTCCTAGGCCTTCATGCATGAGTTGGTAGGCTTCACAAATAAGCTGCATATCACCGTATTCAATACCGTTGTGTACCATTTTTACATAATGACCACCGCCATTTTCACCTACCCATTGACAACAGGGAGCACCGTCCACTTTGGCACTGATAGCCTGAAAAATTGGTTTAACCGCTTCCCATGCATCTTTATTTCCGCCTGGCATAATGGAGGGGCCATGTCTTGCACCCTCTTCACCACCAGAAACGCCGGTGCCGATAAACAAGATGCCTTTTTCTCTGAGATAATCGGTACGACGATTAGTGTCTGTATACAGCGAATTACCCCCATCAATAATAATGTCACCCTTAGATAGAAAAGGCAGTAAGCCTGCAATGCATTTATCAACAACTTCACCGGCTTTAACCATTAACATCACTTTTCGTGGTGCTTCAATACTGTTGACGAATTCCTCTAGGGAATAAGCGGGCATGATTTCAGTTTCTTTAGCAGGTCCTTCCATGAACGTATCTGTTAAACTTCTGGTGCGATTATAAACGGCCACTTTATAGCCATTATCGTTCATATTAAGAACTAGGTTTTGCCCCATCACAGCAAGACCATACAATCCAATATTTGCTTTCATTTTATTCTCTGGGTTGAGTAATTAAATAACTTGTTGATTATATCACGAAATTAGTAGAGTGCATCCAAACAAAGCAAGGGATTAAAGCCAGTAATGTAAGAAGGGGAGGGTATGGTTAAAAGTAAAATATACTTTTTTCATAGGATGGTATTGTTCATAAATTCATTATAAAACATTCGCTTATAGATGTTCCGTTGTTGGGTCTATTTGCTAAAAGGTAATTTGCATCACTTTTAATCGCACCCGGCAAGGGATACAAAATTGCCAAATGGTTCCTATATGATAGGATAGGCTAATTATTGTCTATTCATTTTTCCAGGGTAGAAAATGCAAGCCAGTTTCTGCTAAGACAGTACATTATATTTTTTTGAATATAATGTAGAGTTTGGTAAAAAATAATTTGAATCAATGCATTTGAAAAAATAATAAAGAGGTAAATAAAATGACTTTTGGTGGGATAGTTGCTATTTTAATAGCAATCTGGATTTATAGAACGGCTCTTGAAGCAAAAACAGGCAACGCCATTTATTGGGTAATCGCTAGTTTTGTTACCTATTTAGTTCTGCAAATATTGATGATCAAATTTAATGCAACGATTATTGATATATTTGATGGTACTGCCTCTTTTGAATATGATACTACTGGAGCACTTAATTCACCAGATAATAGTAATACCGCAGGAATACAATCAGGGACTGGCGGTACTTTTATGGGCATAATCTTTGAACTTATCGCCTGGGTACTGCCTTTTTTAGCTATCGCGGTTATCCGGTTAAAATTAATGCTTAAACAACCTTTTTCTGTTGGCGGATTATTTGGTGGTATTACAGAGATGTTTACAGCAATCGGAAACAGTTTTATAACTAAAGAATGAGTTAAGCAGGGTAAACAATCCACTGAAAAGCCCAGTAAAAACTGGGTTTTTTTGTTTATAACAATAGGCTATTGTTAACGCGTGACCATGGAGACAATAAAAATCAAAGCAGCAATAAATAGTATTGTTACAATCAAGCCAACAACAAGATAAGCCAATAGAGAGCCTTGTTCAAAATCAATTTTTCTGTTTTTATTGCTTTGTACGTCAATTCCTGCGGCGATAACACTCTTAGAACCTGTTCAAGATCGTTGCGAACCGCTGTTAGTTGTGTGCGGACGGAGCGGAGAAACCGGAGTTTACAATGAGTAAATGAGGATTTCGAGCACCGCCCAAGCACAACTGGCAGTGGTGCAGTAGATCTTGAGCAGGTTCTTAAAAACATGTAATAAGCTAGTAGTCTGTCACACTTGTATTGACGGGTTATACTCTTAGGCTCTCCCTTGCTGGGGAGGGTTTGGGTGAGGGAAATTAAAATTATTTCTCTATTCTTTGATTCCTTTAGTCTCATGTCTAAGGGATTACAAGAAGGAGGAACAGAGAAGTTTTTTATCTCCCCTCACCCAACCCTCTCCCTTTGGAGAGGGCTATATTCGTCAACATAAGTGTGAAGGACTACCAGGTTTAGGCATTTTCTTTCTCCTTTCCTGATCTGCCACCTATTTCAAATATACTTTACAGGGTTTATTTCATTGTGTTAGCAAAATGAACTGGAAGTATAATATCAGCTATCAATCCTCGAACATTTTTATTTTCTATGAATAATATCGAATTATTAAAACATCATTTATCACAGCGCATTCTATTTCTGGATGGAGCCATGGGTACCATGATTCAAAGCTACAAGCTGGAAGAAGAGGATTATCGAGGAGAACGATTTGCAGACTGGAGTTGTGACCTAAAAGGCAATAATGATCTTTTGTCTCTTACCCAGCCCGATATTATTAAAGCCATCCATCGTGCTTATTATGATGTCGGTGTTGATATTATTGAGACCAATACTTTTAATGCTACTAGCATTGCAATGGCCGATTATAAAATGGAGTCATTGGCTTATGAAATTAATTTCGAGTCTGTTAAATTAGCCAAAGAAGTAGCAACTGAAGTTACCGCATTAAATCCTGATAAACCGAGATTTGTAGCCGGAACATTGGGGCCAACCAATCGCACAGCTTCAATGTCGCCCGAAGTAAATGACCCAGGTTTCAGAAATATTTCTTTTGATGAACTAGTTGAGGCTTATACAGAAGCTGTACGAGGCATGTGTGATGCT